>DMMB01000012.1 GCA_003453215.1 Oscillospiraceae bacterium
CAGAGATTCTATCATTTAGTAGCGGATGATGACCAGCTCCGCCTGTTCGGCGGCTTCGGCCACCAGCTCCTCCGGGATGGCCATTTCGGCTTCGATGGCCTCTACGGCGGCGACGGTGGGCTTGGTTTTGGGATGGCGGGGCGTAAAGACGGTGCAGCAATCCTCGTAGGGGAGGATGGAGGTTTCGAAGGTTTCAATCTTGCGGCTGATGCGGACAATCTCCTCTTTATCCATACCGATGCAGGGACGCAGTACCGGCAGCCGACAGGCCAGATCGGTACAGCCGATGGCCTGCATGGTTTGGCTGGCCACCTGCCCTAAACTTTCGCCGGTGATGAGCGCACCGCAATCCTCCCGCAGGGCAATTCGCTCTGCCACCCGCATCATGTAGCGGCGCATGAGGATGGTGAAGTAATCTTCCGGGCAGCGCTCCCGCAGCAGCTCCTGCAGCCGGGTGAACGGCACCACAAACAGCCGGATACGCCCGGTGTAGGGGGTGAGTTCCTGAGCCAGATCCAGCACCTTTTGCCGGGCGCGGTCGCTGGTGTAGGGGGGCGAGGCAAAATGCACCGCAGCAATTTCCAGGCCGCGCTTGGCCATCATGTAGCCGGCAACGGGGCTATCAATGCCACCGGACAGCAGCAGCATGGCCCGCCCGCCGGTGCCGACGGGAATGCCGCCCGCGCCGGGCAACTGATCGGCGTGGAGATAAGCGCCCTGTTCCCGGATTTCAACGGTGATGGTGATCTCGGGCTGTTCCACCTTGACTTTGAGATGGTGGAAGCGGGAGAGCAGGTATCCGCCCAGTTCCCGGCTGATTTCCGGGCTCTTCATCGGGAAGGATTTATCGCTGCGCTTGGCTTCGACCTTAAAGGTGCGGGCAGCGGAAAGCTGTTCGGCAAAATATTCGGCGGTGGCGGGGCAGATGACCGAAAAGTCCTTTTCTACCACGCAGCTTTTGGTAACGGCCACGATGCCGAATACCGTTTGCAGGCGGCGCACCGCTTCATCCATATCCACGCCCTCGGTGAGGGGCTGCACATAGGTGGTGGACTGGGCGTGCCAGATTTTGAATTCACCGAGAGGCTGCAGGCGGCGACGGGCATTTTTGGCCATGATATCTTCGAAAGTGCTGCGGTTGAGGCCCTTGAGGGCAATCTCACCGCTTTTGAGCAGAATAATTTCTTTCATGCAGGGAAAAACTCCTTATCTACGTTTGGTGAGGGTGGCTTCGCCTTGCAGCAGGCGGCGGCAGAATTCATCAATTTCCTCCGGGGTGGTGGTATCGGTCATGCTGATGCGAACGGCGGAATCAATGCGATCGTTGCCGAGCCCCATGGCGGTGAGCACATGGCTGCGTTCCCCCTTGGCACAGGCAGAACCGCTGGAGACATAAATGCCGAACTGCTCCAGATAGTGAATCATAACCTCGCTGCGAATGCCCTGCACCGAACAGTTGACGATATAAGGTGCCGCATCGGCGGGGGAATTGATGCAGATGGCCGGGGATTGAGATAAATTTGTAATCATTTGCTGGCGCAGGGCGGCAAAATGGGCAAGATTTTCCGCCTGATGTTGGTTCATCTGCTGGGCGGCCAGCCCCATGGCGGCGATGCCGGGGACGTTTTCGGTGCCGGGGCGCAGACCCTTTTCCTGCCCGGAGCCATAAATGGCGGGGAGAAGACGGGTGCCTTTTGCCACATACAGGGCGCCAATCCCCTTGGGCGCATGAATTTTGTGCCCGCTGACGCTGACCAGCTGTACCCCCCACTTGGCAGGTTCGATGGGCAGCCGGCAGAAGGCCTGAACGCAATCGCTGTGAAAAACAATATTCGGATTTTTGCGGCGGCAGGCTGCGGCGATGGCGGGGATATTATGGAGAGCGCCGGTCTCGCTGTTGACCATCATGCAGGAGACAAGGATGGTTTTTTCGTTGCAGGCGGCGGCCATGGCCTCCGGGGTGATGTGCCCGCTTTCATCGGGGGAAACGGTGATGACCTCGAAACCTTCGGCTTCCAGCGCCTTGCCAATGGCTAAGATGGAGTGGTGTTCCACTGCTGTGGTGACAATGCGATTGCCGCGGCGGCGCAGGGCATGGGCAGCCCCCAGCAGCGCAATGTTATTGCTTTCGGTACCGCCGGAGGTGAAGATAATTTCATCGGGGCGGCAGTGCAGCACAGCGGCCACCTGCCCGCGGGCTTCGGTCAGGGCACGTTCCGCCAGAAAGCCGCGGCGATGCAGCGAAGATGGATTGCCGAATTCTTCGGTCATCATGCGCAGGGCCAAAGCCGCTGCCGCCGGAGAAACGGCGGTGGTGGCGCTGTTATCAAGGTAGCATTCCAAAAAAACGGGGCCTCCCTTTTGTGGGAACTGTACGCAAAAAACGGTGCAGTACCGCAGAATATTCTATTATGTAATTATAGCGCCGAATGGGGATAAAAGCAACGAATTGGGGATTTTGTAATAGAATCGTAAATCTGTGCGGCGGTATTCCGCCGGGAACCCGGCCGGGCAAACGGAAAATGGTTCCATTGTACCCTGGCGGCGCGGGACCCCCTTTTCAAATAAATAAAAATGCGGTATACTGGGGGAGAAATTCACCCCGAATGGGAGGACAAAACATGAAGAGAATATGGACTCTGCTGCTGGCTTTGGCCCTGATACTGGCCATGGCGGGCTGCGGCAAGCAAAAGGAATATCTGGCCGGGCCGGTGAGTGACACCGGCGTAGTGGCCATTGGAGTACCGGGGGAGCCGGCAGGGACAGATCCGGCACTGTATGACGGCAGCCTGGCTTCCCGCGCGATGATGGGAATGCTGTATGAGGGGCTGACCGCTGTAAACGAAGAAGGATTGGCGGTGGGCGCTGCCGCCGAAAGCTGGGAAGTGACCGCGACCGAGGACGCTGCCAAACGGCCGGTGTATACCTTTATCCTGCGGGAGGGCGCCTGCTGGAGCGACGGCACTGCCGTAAAGGCGGAGGATTTTATTTACGCCTGGACCCGCATCATCAGCGGCGAAGTGGACAGCCCCTACCGGTATCTCTTTGATGTTATCCTGGGTGCCAAGGATTACGAAAATGAGGAGAGCGAACTGGGCCTGGAGGCAACCGAGGACGGAAAATTGGTGGTGACGCTGGAGGGGGACTATTCCGGCTTTGCCCATATGCTGGCGGCACCGGCTTTTTGGCCGGTGAAGGAGGGCGAGCGCGCCTATAACGGCCGCTATGCCCTGGAGAGCGTAGGGGATAATGTGGCTACACTGACGCCCAACAGCGGCTACCGTGGGGAAAAAACCAGCACCGGCCTGACGCTGAAATATTACTTTGGCGACATGGCGGCGCTGGAAGCGCTGGCGGCCGATGGAACCCTGCAGGCGACCTACGGTTACGCCGGGGAGGGCATAACCCCGCAGACCGGCAGCAATGGCGTAAGCGGCTGCTATGTGCTGAACACCAACACCCTGAGCGATGCCGAGCAAAGACTGGCGGTAAAGCAGCTGGCGGCCGGGGAGGAAGTGACCGGTACGCTGCCGGAGGAAGTGACCGTCCTGGTGCCGAGCGATTCGGCAATTTATGAGACGGCCGGGGTGGCGGCACTGAGCGAAGCGGCGGAAAAGGCCGGAAGAAAGCTGACAATCCGCAGCCTGCCCTATGAAGAATACAAGGCCGAACGGGAAGCGGGAGGATATGATCTGCTGTACCTGGTTGTCAGCGCGGATTATCCGGATGAGATGATTCTACTGGAGCGCTTTGTGACCGAGGCAGCCGGAAACTACGCAGGGTACCACAGCGAAAAATACGATGAGCTATTGAAAAAAGCCAATGCAGAGACCGAGGAAACAACCCGGGCGGCACTGCTGCAGGAGGCGTTGCTGCTGTTGGAGAGCGACGGCATATTGATTCCATGGGGAGAGGGTAAGACTGAGTTGTACTGCCATGCCTCCCTTTCCGGGATGACCTGCGATGCCCAGGGAATGTGGGACTTTGGCGGCGCGAAGTATGCCGGCGCGGCCGAAGCATAAGAAAAACGATAGAAAGAGACTCCCGGCGGGGGATAGACCCGGCCGGGAGTTTTTTTGATGGAATGGGAGGGGGAGTGCAGGCGGGAGAAACGGGCCGC
>DMMB01000067.1 GCA_003453215.1 Oscillospiraceae bacterium
TGCAGGCAGCGCCCTTTCCTTTTGCCCCCGCACCTGCTATAATGGGGGCATCTCTCCCCCGAAAGGAGCCCCATTATGGAACTTTTGCCGCTCTGCCGCGCTGTGGCCGAACAGCTGGATCGATTGGATTTTTCCTCGCTGTATCCCGGCTATCACCGGTTCCCCTTTGCCCTTTACAATGAAGAACAGATCTGCCTGGAAGGCCGGCTGATCCCGTGGGATAACCGTTTCCTGGGCAATACCTCCATCGAATACGAAGGTCAGCGCATCGCCATCTGGAATGTGGCGCTGGATCCCCAGCCGCCGGTGACCCTTGCTGCCAGCATGGTGCACGAGATGTTCCACTGCTACCAGTTTGAGCAGGGAGAAAGCCGTTTTCCCGATGACCTGCGCCTGCTTCATATCCCCACCGAACCGACGTTTTATCTGCTAAAACTGGCGGAAAACCGCGCGCTGGCCGCCGCCTGCCGCACCGGGGATGCCGCCGAATGGGAGCGATTTTCCGCACTGCGCAATGCCCGCGCCCAAAAATTTCCCGATGCCGCCGAAGAGTGGAAAGCCGAAACGGTGGAAGGCACTGCGGAAACCATGTGCCTGCGTGCTTTGCGGGTTCTCGATCCCGCCCAGTATACCGCCACGCTGGATGGCTACCTTGCCAAATTGGAGGACGACCTGCCGCTTCTTCTGGATGCGCGCCGGCTCTGCTACTATACCAGTACGGTGCTGTGCCTTACGCTGGAGCGCCTCCACCGGCCGCTCTATAACCTCTTTTCGGGGGCTTTCCTGTATGAGCAAAACCGCCCGACCGATGCCCTCTGTTTTGAAGCCCCGGAGGTCCCGGCGCTGGCGGCCCTTTTTGCCGAGCACCTCAAAGAACAGCAGACCACCCTGGCAGCCCACCGACAGGCTCACCCATTCCACCCCTGCGAAGCCGCGATCTGCGGTTACGATCCCATGAATATGTTCCGGCTGGATCAGTGGCTTTACTGCAGCCATTTTCTCTTTATCCGGCAGGATGGTACTGCCCAGCAGCTCCATGGCCCCGTATTGGCGCAGCTCGCCCCCGGCAGCGATCACCGCATCATCGGCTATTACTGATCCGCCTTTATATAATAAAAGACCCCCGCAGGTTTACCCACGGGCGGATAACGAAGTTTTATGTAGGTAGGATACGGTGCAGTCTCTGAAAAGGGGCTGCACCGTGTTCTGCTTTACGCAGAAAATTTGAAATGCTGTGGGTTCTGGCGAATCTCCTCCATCGCCGCCTGCATTTCCTTTTCCGTAGGAATAGAGAATAGCCCAACAGCTGTGAAGTAAATGTCCACCTTGACCTTCTTGGTTTCCTTATCCTTGCTGTGAACCTCGATGCGCCGAATCAGCGCATTGACAATCTCCGGCGTATGCTGCCGGATGTCTGTATAGTCCCGTAACGCTTTCATCAGTAGCCTCAAATCTACCTTAGTTTGCTCTGCGTCCAGCAGCTTTTTCTTGCCGTCAGCTACGAGTTCCAGCAGTTCTCTCTGCTCTTTTTCGTAGTTGGCGGTCATTTTTGTAAAACGCTCATCGGTGATCTTACCGGAGATATTCGCCTCAAACAGCCCCTCGATGGCCTTGTCGATGGCTTGGATGCGCCGCTCACTTGTAGAAATGGTCTGCTTCAACTTCTGTACCTCGGACTGCCGTGCAGCGGTGTTGTTTTTCGCCAGCAGATACAGGAAAATCGGCTCATAACACCGAACAAAGTCTGCAAGACTGCCCACCGCTTCCGCCACGATTTGCTCCAGCACCACATTTCGGATATAGTGAATCTTGCAAGTCCCTCGTCCGTAATTGTAGTTGGCACAGCAGTAAAATTCCTGATTGGGCTTCAGACTTTTGGCGGCACAGAAGTGCAGCTTCGCTCCGCAATCAGGGCAATACAGCAAGCCCGCAAACAAGCTCGCCCGTCCGGTTTTCGTATTCTCAATCCGAAATTTTAAGTTTCTGGGCTTTGCGTTAGGGAAGGGTCGAAAGGGCGTGTATGTCCGAGCCCACGCAAAGTCCTTGAAGAAAGCCAAAGCAAAGCTGAAAGAGCTGACTTCCCGCAGTCAGGGCAGAAATGTCCGAGTGGTGATGCAGAGAGTAAAGGTCTACATCCGGGGCTGGCTTGGTTACTTCGGGATTGCGAGTATGAAGACAACAATGCAGAGATGGGATGAGTGGCTGCGAAGAAGGTTTCGATGCTATATCTGGAAACAATGGAAGAGACCCGGAAAGAGAGCAAAGAGCCTCATTCAACTGGGTATACCGGAATGGCAGGCATGGGCAGTAAGCAATTGCCGGAAAGCCTACTGGCACATGGCTAAGAACGGCCATGTACAGCGGGCAATCTCGAAAGAAAGACTCGTACAGGCAGGATATTACAGCATCCTTGACCGGTACGAGTCCCTGCACTTATGCGATTGAACCGCCGTGTACCGAACGGTACGCACGGTGGTGTGAGAGGTCGGGGCTAGCTAGGCCCCTCCTACTCGATTCTCGGATAGTAATCGGATTGCATAAGGGAAACAAAGACTTTTAAGGACTTCTTCAAGGAAGCCAGCCAACAAATTTTGGCATCCTTCATTTGATAGATCTGGAAAGTTACCGTTTCAACGCCCCATATAATAATAAAGTCACCGAGAAAAGTTCCTTGCTTTTCTCGGTGATTTTATTTGCCTTTGCCACGCCTGATAAACTGTTTGGTTTAATACTTCGTTATCAGTCCGTAGCATTTCCTGCAGGGGTTTTATTCTTCGCTTCCGTTATAGCAGGGCCAGTTTTCGCAGCGTTCCGGCCGTCCGTATCGTTATCCTTTCCCGGATTGGCTCTTGCGCCGTTTTGGCCCACCAGTTGGTTTTTTGGTATTTCTGCCGGTCAAAGCTCCAGAACACCGCTTCCCCGCAGGGAAAGGTCTGTTCCAGTTCCGGGTGCGGTGCGCCCAGGGCTGCGTACAGTTCTTCCCCGGTGCAGGGCGGCAGCAGGAAGATGAGATTATCATAGATGGCCTGATCTTTGCTGCCCCACCACGCCGGAGCCTGCTCCAAAAGCCGCCGCAGTTCGGCCTGCTCGGTTACATATACCGGAATTTCCAAGCCAAAACGCTCCTTTATCATTCCGGCTATTTCGCCGGCCAGCATTTCCCGGTCCTTTTCCGTATCCAGCGCCGCATTTCCGCTGTTGAGATACGTCACCACATTTTCGCAGCCCATGGCCTGCAGCCCGGCCTTCCACTCTGCCATCGCCACCTTATTTTTTCCGCTTACATTCACCCCACGCAGCAGCGCAATCCATCGCGTCATCTTTGCTCACTCCTTTTTTGTCTTTGGCTTTTTGGGCTTTGGGGCCGACAGCTCCGGTTCCATCGCCACCAGCAGCTCCCGCAGGAATGCCCCATTATCCACTTCCTCCACCAGAAGCATCGGTTTGGCGCCGGGGTAGGGCGGCTCCTCCGGAGCTTCCGGCAGCCGTGTGCGCGCCGCCGGAACCGGCTTTACCAGCAGGCGATTATCGCACAGTTCGGCAGCGATCTTCCCCTGGCAGTAGATGATATACTCCCCCATCATCTGCCGGGTGGTAATCCCCTCCAATGGGGTCAACTGCTCCAAAATATAGTTCAGGTATTCTTTGCTGCTGGGCATCGGGGTTCCTCCTTTGTGGGTGATTTGGCCCCATTATATCATAGCGGCGGGGACTCTGTACAGGGTCCCCGTTCGGGCCGCAGGCCGCCCGCCCTATGGGCGGGCAAGCGGGCTTCGCCCGCTTCGGCGGC
>DMMB01000011.1:0-17745 GCA_003453215.1 Oscillospiraceae bacterium
GGCATCTAAGCGTGAAACCGGCCACAAGATAAGATATCCCACTGATTAATCAGGTAAGACCCCTGGAAGACTAGCAGGTAGATAGGCTCAAGGTGTAAGCGTCGTGAGGCGTTAAGCCAGCGAGTACTAATCGGTCGAGGGCTTGACCTAGTGTTGAAGGTCCTTGTGAAAGAGGAGTTATGGAAGCTTTGCATTGTTTAATTTTGAAGGTACCTGGAAAGAGTTTGCACCATTAGCTCAGTTGGTAGAGCAGCTGACTCTTAATCAGCGGGCCCTGGGTTCGAGTCCCTGATGGTGCACCAGAAAAAAGACGCCTTTCGGCGTCTTTTTTTGTTTTTCCACTACCATATTTGGCTTTTATAATCCGGAAAACTATACTTTACTTAAAATGGACAAATTCTTCTATGCGATAATTTTTATTGGATAAGTGTCATCTATTATATGATAATTTTGGTTTTTTTTCTCAAAATATAGACTTTCTCCGATTGGATTTTATTGACTGCAAATGGCGGATTTGCTATAATATGCATAGTAATATTTACCGAACAGAGAAAGGCGGGAAAGAGAATGGAACTACGCAATATTACTACTTTTCTGCGGGTAGCGGAGCTGCAGAATTTTACTCACGCTGCGCAGGAACTGGGCTATTCCCAATCGGCTGTTACTGTACAGATCCGCCAGCTGGAAACGGAATTGGGGGTCCCTTTATTTGAACGGATTGGCCGTTCGGTGAGCCTGACAGCCCCCGGACAGGCTTTTTTGCAGCAGGCAGGAGAGATTATAAAGGCTGCAGAGCGGGCCAAAGATGCAGTACGTACGGCGCCGGAACCGGAGGGAACGCTGCGGCTGGGCACGATGGAATCCCTGGGCGCTTCGGTAGTGTGGCGCCTCATTGCCGGGTTTCATCGGCAATTTCCGCGGGTTAATGTAGTGGTGCGCACTTCTACGGCCGATGGCTTGCTGGAAATGATGCGGCGCAATGATGTCGATTTCATCTACTTTGTAGATGAAAAGCAGTACAGCCCGGATTGGGAAATACCCTTGTGCTGCCCGGAAGAAACTGTCTTTGTTACTTCGCCGCATTCCAGATTGGCGAGCCGCGCGGAGCCCATTCCGCTGCGGGAATTGGTCACTTACCCCTGTGTATTGACGGAAGCCGGAGAAAGCTATCGTATCCCTTTTGAGCGTTTACTGGCGGAGCACAATCTGGACGTTGCCCCCATTTTGGAAATCGGCAGTACCGAGATAGTGGCGCGCATGGTACGGGAAAACATCGGTTATTCGGTTTTGCCCATGTATGTGGCTTCGGAGTACATTAAATCCGGCGAATTGGTGACATTTCCGGTACCGGAATTCCGCTCCAATATGTATCAGCACGTCATTTATCACAAGAATAAGTGGGTTACACCCCAGATGAAGGGCTTTATGCAGACAATTATCGATTACGTAAATGCGGAGCGATAAGGGAGGAACCATTATGGATCGGCTGGATCTTGCCAAAAAGGAAGCGGAACTGCTGGAGCAGGGAACACCCTATGCGGCTGTGACGATTGTGCATTCGGAAGGGACGGCCCGAACCGCGGGAAAGATGTTGGTACTGGCGGATGAATCCATCTATGGCACTGTTGGCGGCGGGGCAGGGGAAAGACTTGCCATCCGCGATGCGGCGGCCCTGCTGGCAGAAGGCAAAAACGCCGTTTGTCACTACGATTTGGATTCCCCTCTTTCGGCTGTCGGGAAAGCCTGCGGCGGCGAGCTAACGGTGTTTATCGAAAGCTGCTGCAGCACCCGCCCACAGCTTATGATGGTAGGGGGCGGTCATGTGGGATTGGCACTGATCCGCGCTGCGAAGCTGGCCGGTTTTGCGGTCACGCTGCTGGATACCCGCGGAGAAGAACAAATCGGGACAGCAATCGCCGCGGCGGATCGGTTTATCCCGCTGGAAAATTTCGGCCCTGCGCTGGCGCAAACCAAACTGCCGCCCCATGCGTACTATGTGGTGGCCACCTACAGCCATGCTGCGGATGGCGAGGCTCTGGGCGGCGTTCTGCAGCATGCGGATGCGGCCTATGTCGGCATGATTGGCAGTGCGCGAAAAATAAGCGCCATTCGGGAAAAACTGTTGGCACAGGGCATTTCCCCAGAACAGTTGGCTGCGGTGCACGCACCCATTGGGCTGGCTCTGGGCGGAGAAACGCCGGAGGAAATTGCAGTTTCCATTTTGGCGGAACTGCTGATGACCCGCTATGGCAAAACCAAAGCGGATTTGTAAGAATGAGGCGACCCACCCCAGCTTTTGGCGGGGTGGGTCCTTTTCATTTATACCATAAGAAGTTGGGCAAGGCCATTGACCAGCATACAGAGGAGAACCCCGCACAGGGTGGGCAGTACCGCCGCCAGCAGCGTCCATTTCAGGCTGCCGGTCTCTTTTCGGATGGTCATCAGTGTGGTGGCACAGGGCCAGTGCATCAGCATAAAGAGCATGACGCACAGTGCGGTGATGGGCGTCCATCCATTTTGCAAAAAAACCTCCTGCATAGCGGCAAGGCTTTCCGGCTGCTGCAGCACCCCCTGCGAAAGATAGCCCATCAGCATAATGGGGACCACGATTTCATTGGCTGGCAGCCCCAGGAGAAAGGCCAGCAGGATGACCCCATCCAGCCCCAGGAGCCGGGCAAAGGGATCCAGCGTATTGGCACAGTAGGCCAGCACTGTGGTGCCATGGAGGGAAAGATTGGCCATCAGCCAGAGCAGCAGCCCCGCCGGAGCCGCTGCAGTAACGGCGCGCCCCAGCACGAATAAAGTGCGGTCGCACACCGAGCGGATGATGACCTGCCCCCACTGCGGTTTCCGGTAGGGCGGCAGCTCCAGGGTAAAGGAGGAAGGAATGCCCTTTAGTACGGTTTGACTCAGCAGCCGCGTCACCCCAAAGGTAGCCAGCACGCCCAAGAGAATCAGCCCGGTAAGCATGAGTGCGGAAAGCAGGGAACGCCCCCAGCCGCCCGCAGTCCCGATAAAAAAGAGAAGAATCAGATTGACCAGCGTGGGAAAGCGGCCATTACAAGGGACAAAGCTATTGGTAAGCACCGCCAGCAGCCGCTCCCGGGGGGAATCGATGATGCGGCAGCCCACCACACCGGCAGCATTACAGCCAAAGCCCATACAGATGGTAAGGGCCTGTTTGCCGCAGGCACCGCAGCATTTCAGCGGTTTATCCAAATTGTAAGCCACGCGGGGCAGATAACCAATATCCTCCAGCAGAGTAAAAAGCGGAAAAAAGATGGCCATCGGCGGCAGCATAACAGAAACCACCCAGGCGGCGACCCGATAAATGCCAAGAACCAATGCATCGTGCAGCCACGGGGGAACGCCCAGCGCCAATAGGGCGCGGCTGAGTATCTCCTGCAGCCGGAACAACCCATCGGCCAGCAGGGCAGAAGGGCCATTCGCACCGCTGATGGTGAGCCAGAAAATGAACGACAGCAGCAGAAGCATAACCGGGTAGCCCCAGCGCCGCCCGGTCAGAATTTTATCCCATCGGCGGTCGGCAGCAGAGTAGCTTTTCTCCTGACCGCTTACAACGGCAGCGGCGATCTGGGAGGCGGTTTCAGCCAGTGTGGTGACAATGCTGTCCCGCAGGCGTTCCGGGGAGATACCGCTTACGGCCAGGATGGTTTCGGCTTCCTGCATGGCAAGAAAAAGCCCCGCATTTTGCCGGAACGCTTTCCCTAAGTGCCGATCCAGCGCCTCCAATAGGGTGGGATCCCCCTCCAGCAGCCGCAGTGCCAGCCATCGGGGGCTTAGCCCATGGCAATCGGTTTGCCGCAGCACCCGGCACAGCGGGGCAAGGGCTTTTTCTATCGGTTCCGGGTACCGCACCTTTACCGGGGTGGGGGCCTGTTCCTGTGTGACAAGGCGTTCCAGCTGGGGCAGCAGTTTTTGGGGGGCGCCTTTTTGCCGGGCGGTGCAGGCGACTACCGGTACGCCCAGCAGGGTTTCCAGTCGGACAAGGTCAATTTGCAGGTGCCGCTTCTTGGCTTCATCCATCAGGTTCAGGCATACGGCAGCCCGCGGGGTAATTTCCAGGGTTTGCAGAACAAGATTAAGATTGCGTTCCAGGCAGGTGGCATCACACACCACACATACGGCCTTTGGCGCACCAAAACAGATAAAATCCCGCGCCACTTCTTCTTCCGCCGAATGGGCCATCAGTGAATAGGTGCCGGGCAGATCAACCAGCCGATACGTTTTTCCTTGGTAATGGCAGCTTCCTTCGGCCGTGGCTACGGTTTTTCCGGGCCAGTTGCCGGTATGTTGGTTCATGCCGGTCAGGGCATTAAAAAGCGTGCTTTTGCCCACATTGGGGTTCCCGGCCATGGCAATGGTCACTTCCTGTCCTTCGGTGGATGCAGGCGGCTGCTGCCGCAGTGCCTTCCAACCGGTGCTGCTGCCTGTCAGCCCCACATCACACCACCTCCTGCCGGATCAGAATATTCCGGGCATCTTCGCTGCGCAAAGCAATGGCTGCCCCGCGGATCAGATAAGCCTTGGGGTCTCCGCTGGGGCTTTGGCCTACGCATTCTATCCGGGTTCCGGGCACCAGCCCCAAATCCAGCAGTCTCCGGCGCATGGGGCCGGTGGTCAGCAGCTGCTGTACGGCAGCCCGTTCGCCGGGCTTTATATCATAGAGGGAAACGTAATCCATAGTGATACATAACCTTTCCGGGAGTTATGATACTTTCGCTTGGTTATGTGTCCTTGCCAAGTGAAGGTACGGTAAGGGGAAACTCCCACTCCATGCTATTCATCTGCGGGGAAAGGGGGAACTGCTCCGGCAAAAGCAAAGAGATTCTTGACAAAAGGCAGGTCAATATTGTATTATATCATACGATATATAACATAAGTTATAGAAAGGAGTCATCATGCCTCCCAAAGTAAAGATTACCAAAGAGGAAATTATAGCCGCGGCCCTGGAACTGCTGCGCCAAAAGGGGCTGGAGGCGGTGAACGCCCGCGCGATCGCCCAAATGCTGGGCTGTTCCACTCAGCCCATTTTCAGCAATTACAGCTCCATGGCCGACCTGCAGCAGGATGTACTGGCGGCTGCCTACGCCGAATACAGCCGATGGACCGAAGAACAGATGAAAGCAGGGAAGTACCCGCCCTACAAAGCTTCCGGCATGGCCTATATTGGCTTTGCCCGGCAGCAGCCGGAGCTGTTCCGGGTGCTTTTTATGCGGGATAGAACGGGGGAACCGCCGCAGCAGGAAGATGAGTTTACCAAGCGCATCATTGCCATGGTAATGGAAAAAGCCGGACTAAACGAAGCAGCCGCCCGTATGCTGCATCTGGAAATGTGGATTTTTGTCCATGGCGTTGCCAGTATGCTGGTCACCGGCTATCTCAATTTGGAGGAAGAAATGATCAGCGCCGCTTTGACGGATCTTTATTTTGGGCAGCTGCAGCGCCAAAAGGGGGGGACAAAATGAAAGAGACCGTATTGCAGGTACAGGGGCTGTGCAAACAGTACCCCACATTTTCGCTCAATAATGTGGGATTTTCTCTGCAGGCCGGCCGGATTATGGGCTTTATTGGGCGCAATGGAGCCGGAAAAACAACAACTCTGAAATCCATTTTGGGTTTGGTGCACCCGGATGCCGGTGAAATTCGCTATTTTGGGCTGCCGTTTGCCGAAAATGAGCAGAAGATAAAAGAGCAGCTGGGCTATGCGGCCGGAGGAGTCAGCTATTATCAGCGCCGCCGCCTGCAGGAAATCGCGGCGATGACGGCCTCCTTTTATCCCAGCTGGGATTCGGAAGCTTACCGGAATTATCTCCACCGTTTTTCTTTGGAGGAAAACAAGTGCCTGAGGGAACTCAGCGAAGGGATGAAGGTAAAATTCCACCTGGCGCTGGCCCTTTCCCATCATGCCCGCTTGCTGCTCCTGGATGAACCGACCAGTGGTTTGGATCCGGTTTCCCGCGAAGAGCTGTTGGAAATTTTCCTGCGTCTGGCCGGGGAGGGCATTGCCATCCTTTTTTCCACCCACATCACGTCGGATCTGGAAAAGTGCGCGGATGACATCACCTATATCCAAAAGGGATGCATTTTGGCCAGCAAACCCATAGGGGAATTCCAGCAGGATTACCGCTTGGTGCACCAGCAGGGAACACTTATCGCCGAGCAGGAAAAAACCATACTGGGCCGCTGCCGGCAAAAGGCAGGGGATACCCTGCTCATTCATGGGGCGGATGCGGCACTGTTCCGCGAATGTCCGGTATCCCAGCCTACGCTGGAGGAAATTATGGTGCACCTGGAAAGGGAGGGAGAGGAATGAAAAAGCTGCTATATAAGGAACTGCGGCTTACCGCGGCGCCCATTACCTATGTCTTTTTGGCATTTTCCCTGATGACGCTGATTCCGGGCTATCCCATTCTGGTGGGCGGCTTCTTTATCACCCTTGGCATCTTCTACACTTTTCAGCTGGCGCGGGAAAGCAATGATATTCTGTACACCGCGCTGCTGCCCTGCCAAAAGCGTGATGTTGTCGCCGCCAAATATGCCTTTACTGTCCTGATGGAGCTAATGGGCTGGCTGCTGTGCGCTGTCCTTACTGCCCTGCGGCTGACGGTATGGCGCCATGCGGCTCTCTACACCCACAATGCCATGATGAATGCAAACCTTGCCTATCTTGGGTGGCTGCTTCTCCTTTTTGCCTTGTTTAATGGCATTTTCCTCGGCGGCTTTTTCCGTACGGCCTATCAGCTGGGCAAACCGTTTATCGTTTATGGCATTGCCTGTTTTGTAGTGATTGTGCTGGCGGAAGCTCTTCATCATTTCCCCGGCATGGCGGCAATGAATTCCCAGACCGAAGGCTTTGCCATGCAGCTGGTGGTACTTATAGTTGGTGCGGTTCTTTTTGCCGTCGTAACAGCACTTTCCTGCCGTACCGCGCAAATCCGCTTTGAGAAGATCGACCTGTAAAAAATCCCCGTCACCGGAAAAAGGGACGGGGGTTTCTTTATACTTCAAAAAAGGATCCCACAGAGGGGATCGACTCTATCATATCGCAAGCAGCACTGTATTGCAAGAAATATTTTTACCACATTCGCATTTTCTCTTAATTCTCCAATTAATAGTTGAAAATGCCGATTAATATCTGCAAATTTGCAGCATTGACCGCAAAATCCTGCAGCGGTATAATCTAAACTGTTTTTTAGTGCGGTGAAAATACCAAGTGCGAGGAGTGAAAAGTATGAAGTATATTTTTGTTACCGGCGGTGTGGTTTCCGGCCTGGGCAAGGGGATCTGTGCGGCTTCTTTAGGACGGCTTTTAAAGCAGTGCGGTCTGCGGGTCAAAAACCAGAAGTTCGACCCCTATTTCAATGTGGATCCCGGTACCATGAGCCCCTATCAGCATGGGGAAGTCTTTGTAACCGAAGATGGCGCCGAAACCGATTTGGACCTGGGGCATTATGAACGCTTCGTGGATGAATCGCTGGATGGCAATGCTTCGGTTTCCTCCGGCAAGATTTTTTGGAGCGTGCTGAACCGCGAGCGTCAGGGAGGGTATCTGGGCGGGACGGTGCAGATCATTCCCCACATTACCGATGAAATCAAACGGCGCATCTATGCGATGGAGGATGGCAGCACCGATATTGTAATCAGCGAAATTGGCGGTACGGTAGGCGATATTGAAAGTCAGCCTTTTCTGGAGGCCATCCGGCAGGTGGCAGTGGAAAAGGGCCGGGAAAATGTCCTTTACATCCATGTGCCGCTCATTGTTTCCATTCCCGGCAGCGGAGAGCTGAAAAGCAAGCCCACGCAGCATTCGGTCAAGGAACTTCTTTCGGTGGGGATTCAGCCGGATATTCTGGTTTGCCGCACCGATGCCCCGATGACGGAGGAGATACGGCGTAAAATTGCCCTGTTCTGCAATGTGGAAGAACGCTGTGTCATATCCAATATAACAGCTTCTACCCTGTATGAAGTTCCGCTGCTGTTGGAACAGGAGGGCCTGTGCGATGCCGTTTGCCGCAAACTGGGGCTGGGCGAGCATACCCCCAATATGGCAGAGTGGACCGCTATGGTGCAGAAGATCAAAGGGGTGCACCGTCACGCGGAAATTGCACTGGTAGGGAAGTACACCGGCCTGCGGGATGCTTACCTTAGCGTAGCCGAGGCACTGTTCCACGCCGGTACGGCCTGCGATGCCGAAGTGACGATCCGGTGGATTGACAGTGAAACGCTGAGCCAGGAAAACATCGCAGAAACACTGGCCGGCTGCAGCGGCATATTGGTGCCCGGCGGCTTTGGCGACCGCGGAATCGAAGGAATGATTTTGGCGGCCCAATTTGCCCGGGAAAAGGGGATTCCCTACTTTGGCATCTGCCTTGGTATGCAGATTGCTGTCATTGAATTTGCCCGGCACGTGGCCGGCTGGTCGGATGCCAACAGCGCCGAATTTTCCGGTACGACCGCTCACCCGGTCATTGCCCTGATGCCGGAACAGGTGGGCGTCACCCAAAAGGGCGGCACGATGCGTTTGGGACGCTATCCCTGCCTGCTGGCCGCGGGGACCCATGCTTATGAACTGTATGGAACAGCGGAGATCAGCGAACGCCATCGCCATCGCTATGAATTTAATAATGATTTCCGTGAGGAATTGCAGCGGGATGGCCTGACGCTGGCCGGTACCTCCCCGGATGGTTCTCTGGTGGAAATGGTGGAAATCAAAGAGCATCCGTGGTATGTGGGCTGTCAGTTCCACCCGGAATTCAAAAGCCGCCCCAACCGTCCCCATCCGCTCTTTTATGGCTTTGTAAAGGCAGCACTGGAGACCGGGGAAAAGTAAGCGGCACTGCACTGCCAAGAGGCGTTATAGGTATTATAAAAGGGGGACCCATAGCGGGTTCCCCCTTCGCGTAAAATCAGGGCAGAATGTATTGTTTTGCAGAAAGTTTGTGTTCCCCTACAACCAAAAAGAAGCAACCTTTCGGTTGCTTCTTTTTGGTTGGGCCGGCAGGATTCGGACCTGCGGGATGCGGGAGTCAAAGTCCCGTGCCTTACCGCTTGGCTACGGCCCAGAGTATAAGCCAGGGGATACCCGAAAAAGGTATCCCCTGTGCATGGGGTGGATAGTGGAATTCGAATCCACGACCTCCAGAGCCACAATCTGGCGCGCTAACCAGCTGCGCTATACCCACCATATTAACTTAGAATTGGCGCGCCAGAAGGGACTCGAACCCCTGGCCTACTGCTTAGAAGGCAGTTGCTCTATCCTGCTGAGCTACTGGCGCAAGCAAAGCGTGGAGCGGGTGATGGGAATCGAACCCACGTAACCAGCTTGGAAGGCTGGAATTCTACCATTGAACTACACCCGCAGGTCCAAAGGCGGTCTTTGGCGACATCAGTTATCATACCAAAAGAGGGGGCGTTTGTCAACCGTTTTTCACAATTTAGCAGGGGAATTTTGCAAAAAAGGTTGTCACCACGCCCGGAATGTGCTAAAATTCTAATGTAGTATGCACAATTACACGAAAGGACGATTTTTCCTATGTCTGGACATTCCAAATGGAATAATATCAAACGTAAAAAGGGCGCTTCCGATGCCGCTAAGGCTAAGGTGTTCACTAAGGTAGCCCGCGAGATGTCGGTTGCCGTTAAAGAAGGCGGCGCCGATCCCGATACCAATGGCAAACTGCGCGATTGCATTGCCAAGGCCAAGGCTGCCAATATGCCCAATGAAAATATCGAGCGCTGCATTAAAAAGGCCGCGGGCAGCGAGGATAAAAACAGCTACGAAGAGATGGTATACGAGGGCTACGGCCCCAATGGCGTTGCCGTTATCATCGAATCGCTGACCGATAACCGCAACCGTACCGCCGGTGATCTGCGCCATTACTTTGATAAGTGCGGCGGCAACCTGGGCCAGAATGGCTGTGTTTCCTACCTCTTCACCAAGAAGGGCCAGCTGGTTATTGATAACAGCGAGGGCGAACTGGATGAAGAAAAGGTCATGGAAGATTGCTTTGATGCCGGGGCGGAAGATGTCGATTTCGATGAGGATACCATCGAGATCTTTACCGGCGTGAATGAGCTGCGCGATGTCCGCGAGGCACTGGAAAAGAAGGGCTATACCTTCCTTTCTGCCGAACCAGCCTACATTCCCTCCACCTACACCGCTCTGCCGGAGGACGCCGCCGAAAAGATGACCCGTCTGATGGATCTGCTGGATGACTGCGATGATGTTCAGGGCTTCTGGCACAACTGGGAAATGTAATATCCCCCGCAAATAATTCCAAGAGCGGCGCCCCCAAAGCGCCGCTTTTTTGGCAAAAAGGAGGGCAGACTATGAAGAGACTGCGTTGGATAGCTGCAGTGCTGTGCGCGCTGCTGATGCTCTCGCTCCCGGTCATGGCCGATGGATTTGGCATGGGCAATTTTGACTCAGATGCTGTTGATAAAACCCCTCAAGTGGATAATCCAAGCGAAGTAGCGCCGACTCCGTCGACCGAACCGCCGCAGGAATCGGCCGGGGATAGTAATAGTACCGCTAATGATGCCGGAGATGCTGTGGGAACAGATGGTGCAGGGACGGAAAGCAGCGGCTCTTCCTCCTGGGACGATGACATCTGGAACTGGTCTGCCAATGGCTCGCCCAATGTGGCCCCGCCCTCCGAAAAACAGCAGGAATTGGAGGAAGCCCGCCGGGAATGGGAAGAAAAGCAGAACCAGCGCGAGGAAGCGTTCCGGGAAGCGGAGCAGGAAAACGCTGCCCTGCCAGAGGAAGAAGAGGAGCCGAAAAAATCCGCCGGCAGCAAAGTGGAAGAGACAGCGCCCACCGAATTGGTACTGCCCCAGCGGCAAGGAAAAACCGTCAGCCCGGTGCGGTATATCCTCATTGGGGCGCTGCTGGCAGCCGCCCTTTGCATTGCCATTTATCTCTTTACTCACCCAGCGCGGGAAGAGGATCCCGAGCAGGAGCAGAAGTAATTCTTATAAACGATGCCGAAAGGAGAGAACGCTATGCCGGAACCCAATCTGTGTCGCCATTGTTTTTCCATTCTGGAAGAGGGCGAAACGGTCTGTTCCGCCTGCGGGCAGAAGCCGGAAGCCCCCAATCCCGAGCAGTCACTGCCGCTGGGAACCATGCTTTCGGGGCGGTACCGCGTGGGAATGGTGCTGCACCACAATGACCTGCTGACCACCTACCTGGCCTGGGATGCCGAAAAGGACCGCAAAGTCCGCATTGAGGAATTCTTTCCCGGCATTTTAAAGCGGGCGGAAGATGGCCGCGGCATTATGCTCATTTCTGCCGAAAGCAAAACACTGTTCCGCACCATGGCCAGCGATCTGCATGACCGCTGGAAGCGCCTGATGGAAATAAACCATAAGGCTATGCTCAAAACGCTGGTGCTTTTTTCGGAAAATGATACCCTGTACCGGGTCACCGAATATCTGCGCATGGAGCCGCTGGAAGAATATCTTTCCCGCCAAAAGGGAGAGATGAGCCTGACCGATGCTCGGCAGCTCATCAGCCCGCTGATTTCACTGCTGAGCCAGCTGCACAATATGGGGCTTACCCATTGCGGCATTTCCCCGCAGAATATCTATGTCGATAGCCGCCGGCGTGTGGTTTTGGATGGCTTTGCCCTGCCGGAACTGCGCACCGTCGGCAATGGCTTGCACGCCGAGCTGTACGCCGGTTACAGTGCGCCGGAACAGTATTCCAAGGCGCTGTGGCAGGGGGAATGGACCGATATCTATTCCCTGGGAGCAGTGCTGTACCGTATGCTGGCGGGGCAGGCGCCGGTCAGTGCCGAACTGCGCGGGGAAAAGGACTATCTGGCCCCGCTGGGCAAGCTTCGTCCCGATTTACCCGCTAATGTGTGCGAAGGCATTATGAAGGCGCTGAGCGTGGATCATAAGCAGCGTTACCGCTCCATGGAGGCCTTTTCGGCGGCTCTGTTGGAGGAAACCGGCGCCAATACCGCGGTGTTCTGCCCGGAGGCCCCACCCCGCCCAGTCGAAAAACCGACAGTGACAGCGGGGGGCTTACGGCAGTTCCCGCCGGCAACCATTTTGCTGGCCGTTTTATTGGCGGTCAGTATCGTGGGCAATATCTTTTTGGCCTTGTGGCACAGCGGTGCCCTCAGCGGCAAGGAGCAGCCCACCACGCCGGTGATGGAGCGTAATCTGGAGGGCTACTATCTGCCCGCCATCGAAGATGAATTGGAGCAGATGACCGGCTATAATTTTATCTATCGTTACGAATTCAGCGATACTTACCCCGCCGGTGTCATCTATAAGCAGTCATTGTCGGTGGGACAGGTCCTGCCGGAAGACGGCAGCGTGACGCTTTATATCAGCAAAGGCCCGCAGTATATTCCCATGCCGGATCTTTATGGAGCCAATGAGGCGTATGCCATCCGGATCCTCACCGAACAGCAGATCAATTATACCGTCACTTACGATACCAATCCGGAAACTGGCGGAGAAATTGGTACGGTGGTGGGCACCAGCATTGCCCCCGGTGCTTTTGTCCGGCCCAAAACAGCCACCGAAGTGGATACCGTCACCGTCACGATTAAGGCGGCGCCGGAGGATCCTTACTATATCGGTTGATAGCCTCCGCTTCAGCGAGCGCTGTCCGTTAGTCTGGCACGATAGGAGCGCAGGTTGCGCCCGATGATGCAAAAAAGATGATTACAAAAAACAATGCCCGCTGGAGTTTTGGCTCCGGCGGGCATTTTCATCGGTTCTGGCCCATTACAGCAAGGTACGGCAGCTGGGCGTGATGGATTCTTTGAGGTGTTCCATCATACGCAGGGCAGCATCCAGGGTGCTCAGCAGCTCGGCCCGGTCGTCCTCCAGGCAGTAGGCCGGCAGCTCCGAAAGGTGCTCCATGATGTTATCCAGATGGTCGTGCCGGACATACAGCAAAAAGCGGGGTTCCATGCTGTTCCATTCCGCCATCAGTTCCTCACACTGGCGCTGGGCGCCGGCGGCCCCTTCCGTTTCTACCTGTTGGCGTACCGCCGCGGTGTGCTCGCTGATCCGGTCAATGCTTTGCTGCATATCCACCAGGGTGTAAATGCTGATGCCAATAATGAGGAGCAGAATGCCCACTGCCGCCAAAAAACGTTTCATCGGCCACGCTCCTTCGCCACAATATCACAGCTGCCATCCGGGCAGGCAATCATCAGGTACACCTCATCAATCTTGAGCTTTTGGGCAGCGGCTTTCTTTTCCACCCAGTGCAGATCTTTGCCGCTGCGGCGCAGGGCCTCGTGCATGACGGTACCCTCGCACACCACCGTCAGCGGGGGCGCATTGTCCTCCGGCCGATCCGGCAGTGCAAGCACCTGCGGGGTAATGGTACGGTTCTGGTATTTTTGGTAAACCGAAAGTTTCCCGTTGGTTTCCACCACCGCAAATTCCACCTCTTCCACCCGGAAAATATTGTTCTGCCGCAGTTGCGTCATCAGGTCATCGGCCGAAAAACGCAGTTCCCGCATTTCTTTCTGGTCTATTTTCCCATCGTGAATAATGATAATCGGCCGCCCGGAAACAATGCGCCGCAGCCGGGCACTTTTCAGGCAGAAGAAGGAGGTCAGCACCTCAAAGCACATCAGCGCCAAAATGGGCAGCAGCCCGGCAAACATCGGGCTGTCCGTTTCCTCGATGGTGAGGGTAGCAATATTGGAAATCAGGATGGTGATGACCAGTTCCGAAGGCTGCAGTTCGCCAATCTGCCGTTTGCCCATCAGCCGGATGCCGAATACCACCACAAGATAAAGAATCATCGTCCGCAAAAATGTAACCAGCATTTGTATCACCTCTCCTATGGGCTTATTGTTCGCCGTTTTTGCCCGCATATTCCCGTACATAATCCGCTTTATTTTACCCATAATGAAACGGTAGGTTCTGAAAGTACGGCAGGAGGTGGAACAATGCCGGAAAAACTGGACAGCAGCATTGTGCTGCTGCGGGAGCATATTGAGCAGGGAATGCGCGGATCTGCCGATTTAATTCTGGATGAATTTGAAATTTGCGGGGTAAAGGGGCTTGCTTTTATGTTCGATGGTCTGGTGAGCAATACCCAGGTCAGCGATTTTTTGCTGCGGCCCCTAAACCGCATGGAGCCCACGGCCGCCACGCCGGAAAAACTATGGGAGTATCTGCGCTCCCAGTTTTTATTCAGCAGCGAGCAGGGGATTGTGGAAACCTATGAAGATCTCTTTACCAAGGCGATGAGCGGTTTTGCTCTGGTGATGCTGGATGGCGTACCCAAAGCACTTTCCCTGGGGTATCAGGGGTTTGAAACACGGGGCGTAGGGGAACCTGCCATGGAGAAAAACCTTCGCGGCTCCCGGGAAGGCTTTACCGAAAGCAACAATACCAATACCGCCATGGTACGCCGCCGGCTCAAATCCCCCTGCCTTACGGTGGAAACGCTGTACCTGGGCCGGCAGAGCCGTACCAATGTGCGCCTTTGTTACCTCAGCAATGTGGCAGCGCCCGAAACGGTGGAAGCCGTTCGGCAAAAACTGCAGCAGGCCAATCTGCCGCTGGTGCTGGATAGCGGTTTCCTGCAGGCTTTTATCGGCAAGGGAGCGGCGTCACTTTTCAGCGGCACAGGCACCACCCAGCGCCCCGATACGCTATGCGCCAAGCTGGCCGAAGGGCGGGTAGGCGTCATGGTGGATGGCAGCCCCAATGTGATGATCGCCCCCTATCTTTTTACCGAGCATTTCCACACGCTGGATGACTATACCCAGCGGCCCTATTTTACCGCATTTGTGCGGCTTTTGCGGCTGGCGGCTTTTTTTCTTACCATCCTGCTGCCGGGGTACTATGTGGCGGTGGTCACTTTCCATCCGGAGCGTATCCCGCGCTTACTGCTGCCCACCTTTTTGGGGTCGGTTTCGGCCACGCCGCTTTCCGCCATGGGGGAAGCCCTGGTTCTCTTTTTGCTGTATGAACTGCTGCGGGAAGCAGGACTCCGCCTGCCGGATGCCATTGGCCACACTCTTAGCGTTGTGGGCGGTATCGTCATTGGGGATGCCATTGTAACGGCGGGGTTGGTGGGGCTGCCCATGATTATTATTATCGCCCTGACGGCGGTCAGCGCGTTTGCGGTTCCCTCGCTGTATGAGCCGGTGACCATTCTGCGCTTTTTATTCATCTTTATTGGCGGAATATTGGGACTTTACGGCATGGTGCTGGGCTTTTTGGTGCTGGTGGTCAATTTGTGCTCCCTGCATACTTTGGGCACGCCGCTTACAGCGCCTGTTGCCCCCTGGCAGCCCAATGCCCGGCGCGATCTGTTCTGGCGCTCCGGGTGGAAAAGACTGGGGCAGCAGGATTACAATGTATCCTCCGCCTGCCAGCAGGAAAAGGAGGATGAGCCATGAAAACCCACAATATCAGCGGCAGCGGGCAGATATTTGCACTGTTGGTGCTGTCCCAGTGCTTTTGGCTGCTGTGTTACCGCCCGCCCCTTTCCAATGGCCTTCTCAGCATAGCGGCCGCGGCTGTTGTGGCCGGGGGGATATTTTTGCTGGCGGTGCTGTGTCGCCGCCGTTTTATAAAGGGGCTTGCCATACCGCCTGTCTGGGCGGGGCTTGGTGCCTTTTTTGCCATAGGGTATTTTTCGTTGACGGCTTTTCAGCTGCTTTCGGCCGCCCGTGTTTTGTTTGAAGATGCTTTTTCACCTTTTCTTTTGCTGGTGGTGTTGCTGGCTGCGGTTTGGGCAGCGGCGGCAGCCGGGCAGGAGGCGTTGGGCCGGGCCGCCTTTATCTGCTTGTTTTTATTTTTAATAGCGGCTTTGCTGCTGGTTTTGGGGGTACTGCCGCAGGGAACGGTGCTGCATCTCCGCCTGCCGGAACAGGATATTTCGGATCTTGGCTCGGAGATCCTCCGGTTATTTCCCTGGCAGATGGAACCCTTTTTGCTGCTGCTTCTTACCCCGCGGTGCAATCGCCCCCGCAGTGCGGCGCTGCTGCTGTGGGTGCCGGCTGGTTGGCTCATCAATAGCCTTTTTCTGCTGCTGGCCGCCCTGGTATTAGGGCACTATGGCAGCCTGCTGCCGTATCCCATGATGCTGCTGGCACAATCGGCCGGCCTTTCCGGCAGAATACCGGTCTATTGCTTTTTGCTGATTACCTCTGCTTTTTTTCGGCTATCCGCCTTGGCAGTGGCTGCCGTTCAGCTGGGCGGTATGGCCGGCGGCCGCCCCAAGCCGTTCTTCTGGCTTTTGGTGCTGCTTTCCTTTGGCGGGATTGTGCTGCTGCATTATACTGGCTGGCCGTCCTCGGCGGTGTATGCCGTTTGGGCACTGTTGGGGCTTCTGTGGCTCCTGTTTCCTCTGTGCATGGGTGCTCGGGGCACAGAAGCCAAGCCGCCCCGGCAGCGTTAGCGGTTCATCGGGCGCCATTCGGCTCTTGCTACTGCCCGGGCGCTTCTCTTTTACCTTTGCTCCCAAGGAGGTCTTTTTCGATGCGCTTGCGAATATCGGCGGGGATGATTGCCACCCTGCTTTGCCTTCTTCCCGGCTGTGCCATGCGTCCCATCGCCGCCCGGCAGGTCATTTCTTCCATGGGGGTGGAGGGTGGCCGCTTGCCGCTTACGGCGGTGTTGGAGGTCATCCGGGAAGAAGAAAATGAAATCATTACGGTGCAGGGCAATAACTTTACGGAGCTATTTTCCGCTGCGGAACAGCAAAGCGGCGAGCCGCTGTATCTGGGGGCGCTGCAAAGCATTGTCTTTTCCGGCGTGCCCGATGGCAGCACCCTGCAGGAATATCTCCGGATGCTGCTGGCCGATGGCAGAATTGCCCCCAATACCCAAATAGCCCTGTGCCAGGATGTACAGGCGCTTTACGGCGGCGGGGTGACCGGCGATGAGATTACGGCCCTGCTGACCCGGCAATATACCGATAGCTGCAGCAACGGCCTAAAGGAGCTGGTCAATCGGCTGGAGGGGGATGGACGCGATGGCCTATTGGTCTGGCTTTCCGCGGAAGAAGACCAACTGCGGGAAGCCGGAGCAGTGCCTACCGGCAGCAGCGATTACACAGCGCTCTGGCAGCCGGAGGATCTCTTCCGGCTGTTGCTGGGGCAGTGTTCGGAAATTCGTTTTTCCCTTCCGGTAGGGGAAGGGGAAGCCGCTGTGCTGCTGCGGCAGCTGTCTGTTTCCGGCGTTGCGTTTGAAAAAGAGTGCAAAGAACCCCGGGTTACGCTTTTGGCGGAAGCCACAGTACAGGCAGCGGACGGAACTTGTTCCCGGCAGCAGTTGGCGGCCGCCCTGCAGCAGGATTTACAACAGCGTCTTGCGGCATTCAACCGGGAAATGGCCCGCTCGCACAGCGATCTGTTGGGGCTGCGCGCCCGGGCGCGGCTTTCCGGTATTATCCCGGAAGAAATTTCCTTTGCGGAAATCCGTTATGATCTTCGCCTTGTTCTGCGGGATCCGCGCGGCCTTTTGCCGTAAGGCACAATTTTTGCCGCCTTTGTCTTTTTGCTGCATCTGCCGCAAGTTTTTACATGGTATCATCGGCCGCTTTCCGTACACAGTAATCCATGGAGCGGCGCAGCAGTGCGGGCGCTTCTCCCAAAAGGGCAAAAGGGGGTGAAATGTATTAGAAAAGCAATTCGTACAGGCTTTTGGATCCTTTCAACAGCCGTACTGCTGGTTCTTTCGGCTGCGGTGTACTGGCAGGCTCGCCTGCCCGATGAGTAC
>DMMB01000011.1:17933-37358 GCA_003453215.1 Oscillospiraceae bacterium
TGAGTACGCTGTGACCCGCGGCAGCCCCATGCGTCTTCCGGGAAATATCACCGCGGTATTCGGGGAAGAAAGCGCGGCGGCCCGCAGCGGAGAAACAACGGTGCAGGCCGAACTTCGCTTGCCGCTGGGCATTTCGGTCAAAAGCGTTTCGGTGCGTTATGTGCAGCGGGATACCGTTCTGGTTTCCGGCCGTCCATTCGGGGTTAAAATGTTCACCGAAGGGCTGATGGTGGTGGGTTTTACCGATTTTTCCTCCGAGGGAAAGCGCATTAATCCGGCCCGCAGTGCCGGTCTTTCCACCGGGGATATTCTCCTGAGCATGGATGGCATCGCATTGACCTCCAATGAGCAGATGGGGGCACTGGTGCAAAGCAGCGGCGGCCGCCCGGTACAGCTCCTTTACCAGCGGCAGGGCCGGCAGCATACAGCCCTTATCACACCGCAAAAAAGCCTTAGCGACAGCCGATGGCATTTGGGACTTTGGGTGCGGGATAGCTCTGCCGGCATTGGCACCATCACCTATTTTGATGAAAACGCGCGAACCTTCTCCGGGCTGGGGCACGCCATCTGCGATGTGGATACCGGCGAGATCATGACTCTTTCCACCGGTGAAGGGGTCGAAGCAGTCATCACCGGCTACACGCCCGGCAAAAGCGGCTCTCCCGGGGAATTGAAGGGCCAGTTTGTTTCCGGCCATACCATTGCCCGCCTGACCGCCAACAGCAGCTGCGGGGTGTGCGGACAGCTGCAGTCGGATTACCTTCCGCAGGGCACCAGGATGCCGGTGGCATTTTCTCACGAGGTGCAGACCGGCCCGGCCAAAATGCTGACGACTATTGCAGGCGGCACGCCGCAGGAGTATGATGTAGTTATCGAAAAGGTGCTGCGCAGCGGCAGCCATGCGGGGCAGAATATGGTAATCCGCGTGACTGATGAGCGCCTGCTGCAAAAGACCGGCGGTATTCTGCAGGGTATGAGCGGATCGCCGCTCATTCAAAATGGAATGTTGATCGGCGCAGTTACCCATGTCTTTGTGGATGAGCCGGACTGTGGCTATGCGATTTTTGCCGAAACGGTGCGCAATGCCGAAAAAGAGCTCGCTTTCTCTCCGAAGATTGCCGCGTAGCCACTAAAATTAGCAAAATATGGAATAAAGTTTTTCCGAAAATTTTGAAATTAATGTTGAATTCTTTTACAATTTATGGTAACATCATGTCAACGGCCGGATTTCACAACATTTTAGGAGGAGTAAACATGAATAATCGTAACTATCTGCTGATTGCCGATGATGCGGGCGAATTCCGCGATACCTGTAAAGCTGCTTTGGAGGCAAAGGGCTTTGCTGTTGAGGTATGACGTAAAGATGGACGCGCTCTTTTGGATATGATCCGGGAATACAGCCCCGCTGTTGTACTGATGGAAACCCTGATGAGCAACCTGGATGCTTTGGGTGTGCTGATGGCGGTTGCCAATGGAGATTGCGGTGCCCATCCCATCCTGTTCACCATGAGCAACGTAGATGCGCCCAGCATTGCCGGCCAGCTGCTTCGTGCAGGCTCCGCCTATCATTTTGTCAAACCGTTTGATCCCGCCGTTATTGCCGATCGCATCGAAATGATTTGCTCTCCGCAGCCGCTTGCCGCGGAAGCCAACCAGACTGCCCGTTCCGAAGGGCAGCAGGTCGATCTGGAAACAGTTGTTACCGAAATTATTCTTCAAATCGGAATCCCGGCTCATATTAAAGGGTATCAGTATATCCGCGATGGTATTATTATGACTATTCGGGAACCGGAGATCATCAATGGTGTGACCAAGGTGCTGTATCCGGCCATTGCCAAAAAGAACGATACCACCGCTTCCCGTGTGGAACGCGCCATTCGCCACGCCATCGAGGTCGCTTGGGATCGTGGAGATGTAGATGTCCTCAATTCCTATTTTGGCTATACGGTGCACAACCTCCGCGGCAAACCCACAAACAGTGAGTTCATTGCCATGATTGCCGATAAAATCCGCCTGCGTTATAAAGGCTCCAATTTCTCCCTGGCCTAAACCACGCCCAATGCCTGCCGCCCACTTCCCATCGGATGGGGAGCGGGCGGCTTTCTTTTTTGCGGGGGAAAGGTGCGAAAATTTGTTCGTTTTTTGCAGGCAGGGGCTTGTCCATGGGGCCTATCGTGTGTTACAATTAACTTGGAGAGTTTTGTCCATCTCTTTTTAATGAAAGTATTTTTACTGCGATTTCCCGAAGCCATTTCTGAAAGGAGCGATGCCTTATGCTGCGAATGATCCTGGGCGAAGCCGGCACCGGAAAGACCACCGAGGTGCTGCGCCAGATAAGAGAAGCCGCCGCCCGGCAGCAGTCGGTTCTGCTGCTGGTGCCGGAGCACGCCTCTTTTGAGATGGAACGCTGGGTCAGCGCTCTTTTTACCGGGGAAGAGCAGCAGTATATCACCTTGCTCAGTTTCCCGCGGCTGGCAGAAAATATTTTCCGGGAATGCGGGGGATTGGCGCTTCGTCCCCTGGATGAAGTCAGCCGGGCCCTGTTAATGCGGGAAGCCATCCAGGAGGTGCGGGAACAGCTGGGGCTTTATCAGCGGCAGGCGGGCTATACGGGTTTTATTTCCGCCATGCTGCAAACTGTTGCCGATTTTAAGCGGGCCGGGATTTCTCCGCTGCGGCTGCAGGAAATTGCTGACGAAACGGCAGGCGAGGCACTGGGGGAGAAACTCCGGGATATGCAGCTCATCTACGGGGCGTTTCAGGCGCTGGTGGAACAGCGTTTCCACGATCCGCTGGATGAGCTGACCCTGGCCATGCGCCGCGCGACCGAAAAGGACTGGTTTGCCGGTCAATATATTTGGGTGGATAGCTTCGATTATTTTTCGGTCAGCGAGCGCGCCCTGCTGGAACAAATGCTGCTCAGCGCTCCGCAGCTTACCCTTTCCATGACCTGTCCCACCCTCGATTCGCAGGAGGATATCTTCCTTTATCAAAAAAAATTCCTCCTGCGGATGCGCGCGTATGCGGACGCGCACGCGATAGCGTGCGAAAAACCGATGATTCTCCAGAAAGATAAACGCCATCAAAATCCGGATTTAGCGGGGCTGCAAAGAGCCTTTACCCAGCCGGCTGCCGTTGCCCCGGCGGTCGGGGAACATTTGCAGCTGGTAGAAGCCCCCACCGTCTACGAGGAAATGCACTTTGCGGCGGCGGAAATTTGTCGACTGGTGCGGGAGGAAGGCTATCGTTACCGGGATTGTGTCATCCTCTGCCGGGATATGGACCGTTACCGCAATGCCAGAACCGTTCTGGAGGAATACGGCCTGCCCTGCTTCTGGGGCGAAAAACAGAATATTTTGTTTGCCCCACTTCCATTTTTTGTACTTACTGCGCTGGAGGCCGCCTGCGGCAGCCCCAAAACGCCGGCCATTTTGCGAATGGCCCGTTCTGCAGCTTCCGGGCTTACCCCCCAGCAGGCCGGAAAACTGGAAAACTACTGCTTTGTCTGGAACATCACCGGGGAGGATTGGCTGCGGCCCTTTACCGGCAATCCGGAGGGGATGTCGGAGGCTGCACCGGAGGAATATGCGGCGGAATTGGCGGAGATCGAAGCGGCCCGCCGCCGGGTGGTGGAACCTTTGGCGGCGCTGCGGTATGCCCTGCGGGAAGCGGATGGCGGTGATTTTGCGGCAGCGGTGTATCGCTATGTGGAAACTGCCGGCGCTCTTCGCCACCTGTCCCAGGGCAGTACCCTGCCGGAACGGGAGGCTCTGGACCGCCAGTGGAACAGCATCGTGGATGTGCTGGACCTGATGAGCGACTTTTATACCGGGAAAACCATGTCGGCAAGGGAATGGTGCGAGCTGTTCCGGTTGGCCCTTTCCCGTATCGATTTGGGCAGCGTGCCCAATACGGTGGATCATGTTATTCTGGCCGAAAGCGACCGGGTGCGGCTGCAAAGCCCCAAAGCGGTTTTTGTGCTGGGCGTCAATGAAGGGGTATTCCCGGCCACCGGCACAACGGCCGGCTTGTTTTCCACCAGGGAACGGGAGGAACTGAATGCCTGCGGTGCCGAACTGCCGGTGCTGGGAACCGAAAGCGCCCTGCGGGAGCAGTTTGTGCTGTATTCGGCGCTGTGTGCGGCTGCCGAACGGCTTTTCATTACCTATGCCCGGCAAAGCATAGCCGGAGATGCCCAGCTGGCCCCGGCCAGTTATCTGCTGCGGGTACTGCGGCCTTTGCAGCTGGTTCCGATAAAGACCGAGACGCTTCCAACGGAATTTTGGGTCGTGAATAACGCAACGGCCAAAAGCCGCTATGCGGCGGTTCTGGGCAGCCAGCCGCAGGAAGAGGCCCTGTTGGCGGCTTTGCTGGAAAGACAGGGCGATGGGGACTATCCGGCGGCCATGCGGCGGGTGGCCGCCAATGCCCCGGCCGGGAATATTGCCCCGGAAAATGCCCGGCAGCTTTTGGGACAGGAGCTGAAGCTGGCCCCGACCGCCATCGATCGGTTTTATCAGTGTCCCTACCAGTTTTTCTGCGATAAAATGCTGCGGCTGCGTCCCCGGCAGCGGGTGGAATTTTCCCCGTTTGAATCGGGTTCGGCCATCCACTATGTGTTTCAGCAGTTGGTGGAACGCTATGGCAGCCAGGGCCTTTCTGCGCTTTCGGAGGAGGAACTGGATCGGGGAATTCGCCATTACCTCAAAGAATACATCGACCGTATGGTGCCGGATCCCACAACGGTCACGGCGCGGTTCCGCTACCAGTTCCAGCGGCTGCGGCTGATGCTGGGCGTTATTGTGCGGCATCTGGCCGAAGAATTTGCTCAAAGCGAATTTGTGACAGCGGCCACCGAAGTACCGGTGGGAGAAAATGGGGAAGTGGCCTCTCCGCGCCTTTCGGCGGAGGACGGCACCCCCATTTCGCTGCGCGGTTCCATCGATCGGGTGGATCTTTACCATGGGGTGGATGGCGACTACCTGCGGGTTATCGATTACAAATCCGGCACCAAGGAATTTAAATTTGAAGAAGTGCCCTATGGTCTGAATATGCAGATGCTGATTTATCTTTATGCTGCCTGCGGCGATGAAAATCACCGCTTTGGCACGCCGCAGCCGGCAGGGGTGCTGTACCTGCCCAGCCGCCTGGAAGCGGTGGAAGTGATGGCGGATACCACCGAAGAAAGCGTGACATCCGAAGTGAACAACGCCCTGAAAATGAAAGGGATGCTGCTGGAAGATGAAACAGTGCTGCGGGCCATGGAACAGGAATTGGCCGGGGTGTATATCCCGGTGAAGATGAAGCAGAATGGGGAGTTTTATAAGGGTTCCCGGGTGTATAGCCGGGAAATTTTCCAAAATCTGCGGGAGACCGTTTATGGCAATATCGAAAAAATGGGCACCGAGCTGCTGGCCGGAAAGGTGGCGCCCTGCCCGGTGAAAGGCGGCGACAACGACCCCTGCAGTTATTGCCCCTATGCGGCGCTGTGCAATAACACCGAACCGGATTCTCCGCACAGAGAACTGGGAGAAAAGGAGGAGAGCGAATGAGCGAACGGCAGTGGACCCCGGCGCAAAAACAGGCCATCACCACCCGGGGCGGCGATTTGCTGGTTTCGGCGGCAGCCGGCAGCGGCAAAACAGCGGTACTGACCGAACGGGTGCTGAACCTGATTTCCGACCGGGAGCACCCGGTGGATATCGACCGTCTGCTCATTGTCACCTTTTCTAAGGCTTCGGCGGAGGAAATGCGGCAGCGCATTGCGGCCCGATTGTACGAAAAAATGGAACAGGAGCCGGAAAATGCGGCTCTGCGGCGACAGAGCCTGCTGCTGGGCAACGCCGAAATCTGTACCATCCATGCCTTTTGTTCTCGGCTCATCAAGGAGAATTTTCAAACGCTGGGGCTGCCCGGCGATATGACGCTGGGCCAGGATGGCGAAAACGAACTTCTGCAGGCGGCAGTGCTGGAAGCACTGCTGGACGAGGAGTACGAAAAGGCCGAACCGGATTTTATGCGGCTGATAGAACTCTTTTCCGGCAGCCGCCACGATAGAAAGGTAATGACTTCGCTTTTACAGCTGTACCGCTTTATGCGCAATCACCCCTTTTACCGGGAATGGGCGGAAAAGTATATTGCTGCTGATAGCGAAACCCCATTGGAGGAGACGGTCTGGGTGGTTTTGCTGCGGCAGCGGGCAATGGAAAGCCTGAACTATGCCCTGACCCTTTTGGAAGACAGCGCCGCCCTGCTGCAGAAAAGCAGCGACGAAACCCTGCAAAGCGCTGCGCTGCCGCTTCTCCGGGAGGATGGCGAAATGGTAAGGCGGCTGCAGCAGACGGTGCAGGAGGCGGACTGGGATACGGCCATGGCGGTGGTACTGCAGGCCAGCTTTCCGGACTTTCCGCGGAAAAAATGGACCGATAACGAAACCAAGGAAACGGTGCGGAAATGGCGGCGGCAGGCTGCGGATACGGTAAAGGAACTGAAAACCAAGGTGTACCTGATGGATAAGGCGCAGTATCGAGCGGACCAGGAAACACTGGCACCGCTGATGGCGCGGCTGCGGGCCTTCATTCTGGAATTTGACAGCCGATACACCGCAGCCAAATGGGAGCGGAGAAAACTGGATTTTGCCGACCTGGAGCATGGCGCGCTGGCACTGCTGGTGAGCTCTTCCACCGGGGAGCTGACCCCGCTGGCGATGGAACTGGGCAGCCATTACAGAGAGATTATGCTGGATGAATATCAGGATACCAGTTTTTTGCAGGAATTGATTTTTGCGGCCCTGACTGTGGGCGGGGCCCATCGTTTTATGGTGGGAGATGTAAAGCAGAGCATCTATAGCTTCCGGGAGGCCTGTCCAGAAAATTTCCTGGAAAAGCGCAGGAATTATTCTCCGGTGGAGGAGGGGGTGTTCCCGGCGAAAATCGCCCTGAATGCGAACTTCCGTACCCGGCGGGAGATTACGGAATTTGCAAACCGGTTATTTGAGCGGATTATGACGCCATTTACGGCCGGAATGGACTATCTGCCGGAGGATCGGCTGGTATCTTCGCTGCCCTATGACTACAGCGTAGCAAGGCCGGTGACGGCACTGGTGCTGACCCCGCCGCTTGGGACCAACGCAGCAGACTGCCGGCGGCTGGAAGCCGAAGCAGTGGCAAAGGAGATAGAATACCTGCTGCAAAGCGGCTTTATGGTGGAGGAAAACGGAGGCCGGAGACCGGTACGGCCAGGGGACATTTGCCTGCTGATGCGCGGCGCCAAAAACCGGGAGACATACTACATAGACGCCCTGCAGCAGCGGGGCATTGGGGCGCACAGCGCCAAAAATGAAAACCTGCTGGAAACCAGAGAGGTGAAAACGGTAATCAGTTACCTGACCATTTTGGCCAACCCCATGCTGGATTTGGAGCTTGCCGAGGTGCTGGTAAGCCCAATGTACGGCTTTACCGGGGACGACCTGGCTGCACTGCGGCAGGCCGGAAGAAAAGAGCGGCTGTACCAGAACCTGCTGAGCAAAGCGGCGGAAAGCAGCAAATTTGAGGACTTCCTGCGGGACTATGACCGGCTGCGGGCCAAGATGCAGGAATGGCCGGCAGCGGAATTGATCCGGGAAATATGCGAAGTGACCGATTACCAGGAAAAGTGCCGGGTCTTGCCGGAAGGAGAAACGGCCGTGGCGAACCTGCGGCTATTGCAGGACCATGCGGCGGAGTATGAAAAGGACGGCCGGGGAGAAAATGACTTTGCGGAATACCTGCGGCGGCTGACCGAACGGGGCTGTGAATGGCCCAGTGCAGCGGCCGGGGCAGGCAATGCCGTAACGGTGGCAACAATCCACCACAGCAAAGGGCTGGAGTACCCGGTGGTATTTCTGGTGGGGTGCCATGAGCGCTTCCGCAAGAATGAGGAGAATAGCGATATAGCCATGGACCGGGAACTGGGCTTTGCCTGCAAGCTGCGGGATAACTACACCATGCTGCAGCACAAGACACTGCCGCTGGCGGCCATGCAGCTGCAAAATCAGCAAACCAGGCTGCGGGAGGAAATGAGAATTCTGTACGTAGCGCTGACCAGAGCCCGGGAAAAGCTTTATCTGGCGGCAACCAACCCCAAAGCAGCAGAAGGAATGGCCGAATGGGGCGATATTGCAGCGGAAAATGCCGGTTACCGGGCGGCGGCAGCCAATTCCTACTGGGACTGGCTGCGGGGAACGGTGATGACGGAACCGGGGGTGGATCTGCGGATCATCCGGCCGGAGGAACTGCAGCAAACGGAGCCAACGGAAAAGATGGAAGAAAAGCCGGAGATTGCCTGTGATGAAGCGGCCCTGAACCGGCTGGAACAAACGCTGGCGTTTGAATATCCCTACCATGCGGATACGGTAACGCCCCGACGTGTGGCGGTGAGCGAACTGGCCGAACGGGCAACCAAAGAGCACTATCTGCTGAAACGGCGGCCCAAATGCCTGACCCGGCAGGAGGCTACGGCAGCGGAGCGCGGCAACGCCGCCCACCGGGCCATGCAGTTTGCAGATTTGGCGGCCCTGCAAAAGGACCCGAAAGCGGAGATAGAACGGCTGGTGGCCGAGGGCTACCTGTACCGGGAGGATGGGGATCTGATCGACCCCGGGGTATTGACGGCACTGGTGCAATCGCCGCTGGGGGAACGGATGCGGGGGGCCGACCGTATTTACCGCGAAATGCGGTTTTTGCAGGAATTTACCCCGGAAGAACTGGCTGCGATCGATCCCGCCCTAACGGTACCGGGGACGACGCTGATTATGGGCGCAGTGGATGCGGTTTTGGTGGAGGGCAGCCATGCGGTTCTGCTGGACTATAAAACAGACCGGGTACAAGAAGAGAGCGAATTGCTGGAGCGGTATGCCCTGCAGCTGAAGCTGTATGCAGCCATGGTGCAGCGGCAGCTGGGCCTGCCGGTAAAGGAAGCGGTGCTGTATTCGTTCCATCTGGGAAAAGCAGTGCAGGTGGAACTGTAAGAGCGGAGCGGGGCAAAGCGGCCGAAAAGGACGCTTTGCCCCGCCTACCGGCAGCAAGCCATCCTCTTTGCGATAGACGGTAGTAAAAAAGAGAAAAGATTGAAAAATCCCCTTGACAGGTGGGGGGAGATTTGGTATGATAGCTGGGTAAAGAAAGCAGAACGTGATCGTTCTCACCTGCCGCACAGTGGTTGCAGGCATGGTCAATAGAGGCAAGACCCGAAAAAAGCGGGAGACTTGCGTTCTTTTGGCGTGGACGATCAAAAAATGTCCGCGCTTTTTGTTTACAAGAAATCCGAAGAACCGAACCATTCCAGTCAGGAGGTGCTTTGCAATCGCAAACAAAGAACTGCAGATCAATGAAGAGATCCGCGATAAAGAAGTGCGCGTGATCGGCGCTGATGGCGAGCAGCTGGGGATTATGTCCTCCCGCGATGCCTACAATATGGCGCAGGAAAAGAGCCTGGATCTCGTAAAGATTGCGCCGCAGGCCCAGCCGCCGGTCTGCCGTATTATGGATTACGGCAAATACCGCTTTGAGCAGGCCAAGCGCGAAAAGGAATCCCGGAAGAACCAGAAAACCATAGAGGTGAAGGAGACCCGGCTTTCCCTGAACATTGATACCCACGATTTTGATACCAAGGTCAACCAGACAAAAAAGTTCCTGGCGGCCGGCAATCGCGTTAAGGTTTCGATCCGCTTCCGCGGACGCGAAATGGCGCACGCCCAGTTGGGACACGGCATCATGCAGCGCTTTGCCGAAGCCTGTGCTGACGTAGGCAACGTGGAAAAGCCCGCCAAGCTGGAGGGCCGCAGTATGATTATGTTTATGAGTGCGAAGCCCGCCCCCACCAATAAGCAGTAATAATTATTTAGGAGGAAAATAAAATGCCCAAGCTGAAAACCCACACCGGTGCAAAAAAGCGCTTTAAGCTGACCAAAAACGGTAAGGTCAAGAGAGCCAAAGCCTACAAGTCTCATATCCTGAACAAGAAATCCACCAAGCGTAAGAGAAACCTGCGCAAGGGTACCTATGCCGATAAGACCAATGTTGGCGCACTGAAGCTGCTGATGCCCAACACCTGATAACAAAGACAACATCTACTTTTTAAGATATGATACGGAGGTAAACAGATATGGCTCGTGTAAAAAGAGCGATGATGACCCGCAAAAGAAGAAAAAAGACCCTGAAGATGGCAAAGGGCTATTTTGGCGCAAAGAGCAAGCGCTTTAAGATGGCGAAACAGGCCGTAATGAAATCCGGCAACTATGCTTACATCGGCCGTAAGCAGAAGAAGCGTGATTTCCGCCGCCTGTGGATCACCCGTATTTCCGCCGCCTGCAAGCTGAACGGTATGAACTATTCTCAGTTCATGAACGGTCTGAAGAAGGCTGGCATCAACCTGAACCGCAAGATGCTCTCCGAGCTGGCCATCAATGACGCCGCTGCCTTTACCGCACTGGTAGAGAAGGCCAAGGCCGCCCTGTAAAAAGCATAATGCTCCGCCCGATTTTGTTTGCACAAGATCGGGCGGCGTTTTTTAGCAGATTGCGGCGAACGGAAAAATAAACTTGCAATTCGCGGGATAGTATTGTATGGTAAAAAAGAGCGTCCCAAAAGGGAGGAAAGAAAATGGAACGGCTGACCTCGCGCGAGAATGCGCTGATTAAGGAATATCGTAAACTTTCGGCCAGCCGCAGGCACCGGGAGGAGACCGGGTGCTTTGTGCTGGAGGGTGCCCGGCTGGTACTGGATGCCGCCCAGAGCGGGATTGCCCTGCGAACGCTGCTGATCAGCGATGAGGGGGAACGTTATCCGGAGACCGAAAAGCTGAAAGGGCTGGTGCAGCGTTGTTTTTCCATCCCGAAAGAGCTGGCGGCCTATATCTCCGATACCGAACACCCGCAGGGGATTTTTGCTGTGGGAGAAATGCCGAAAGCAAAACCGCTGACGATGGAAAAAGGCAGCTATCTGCTGCTGGATGAGCTGCAGGACCCCGGCAACCTGGGGACCATTCTGCGGACGGCGGAGGCAATGGGGGTGACCGCGGTGGTGCTTTCCGCCCACTGCCCCGATCTTTTTTCGCCGAAGGTGATCCGCAGCACGATGGGCAGCGGCTGGCGGCAAAAGACAGTGCGGGTGGAAAACCTGGCCGAAAGTATTGCCGCATGGCAAAAGCAGGGCCTGCGCTGCTATGCGGCCACCCTGACCCCCGAAGCACTGCCGCTGCAAAAGCTGCCGGTGGGGGACTGCCGGGGCATTGTTATTGGCAATGAGGGAAACGGTGTGAGCCGGGAAGTGATCGAGGTCTGCGACGGCGAAGTATATATACCCATGCGTGGGGCGGCGGAATCGCTGAATGCGGCGGCCGCGGCGGCGCTGTGTATGTGGGAGCTGAGCGGCAGGGGGTATCTGCCCGGATAAACAGAGAACGGGCGGTGCGGCGGAAGGAGCGAGGAGCATCCGAAGCGAAGCGGAGGATTGCCCCGAGACAAACTGGAGACGTGCCGCTGGGACGATAGCGAAGAAAGCGGAAAAGAAAAGGAGGGGGAGCGAGATGGCAGTTGCGGATTGGATGCGGTTTCAGTTGGCGTATGGCTTTGGGACGGTGAGAGCCGCCAAAGCACTGCAAAAGTGGCACTCGCCGGCGCTCCTGTTCCATACGGAGGAATCCCAGCTGCAGGAGCAGGGAATAAAAGAGGAAGAACTGCACCGCATAAGGGAAGCCAAAGCAGCGGATCTGGGGAAGATACAGGACTTTTGTAAAAAAAACGGTGTGAAAATATTGACTCCGGAGGACGAGCAGTACCCGGAGCGGCTGCGGAATATATACAGTCCGCCGGCGGTACTGTATATAGCCGGCTGGTGGGAAGATATGAACGATATACTTTCCATTGCGGTGGTAGGAACCCGCCGCTGTACCGAATATGGCAGCCGTATGGCGCGGCAGATTTCTGCTGACTTGGCGACGCGCGGTGTGGTGACTGTGAGCGGCCTGGCGGCGGGGATTGATTCCTGCTGCCATGCGGCAACCGTAGAAGCGGGCGGCCGCACCATAGCGGTGCAGGGCTGCGGGATTGATGTGACCTACCCGGCGGCCAACCGCGAGCTGAAAAAGAAAATACTGCAGAACGGCGGTGCGGTGGTGACGGAATTTCCTCCCGGGGCTGAACCGAACGCCTATCATTTTCCCATCCGCAACCGCATTATAGCGGGGCTGAGCCATGGCACGCTGGTGGTGGAGGGAGAACGCCGCAGCGGATCGCTGATTACGGCGGGCTTTGCCCTGACGGAGGGTCGGGATGTCTTTGCAGTGCCGGGCAATGTGGACAGCCGCATGAGTGCTGCGCCCAACTGGTTGATCCGGGAGGGGGCTATTATGGTACGGGAAGCCGGGGATATTCTGGAAGAATACGACCTGCGCGACTACAATACGGCAAGCCCCGGAGAGAAAACATCGGCAGAGCAGCTTTCGCTGTACGGGAAGAAGCCGACAGCGAAAAAAGAAAAACCGGTGCCGGCGGTGCCCTTTCCGCAGAGGAAGGAAGACAGTATGCTGGAAACACTGAATGCCAACCAGCGTGCGGTACTGAATGCACTGAGCAGTGAACCGATGACTGCCGACGAGGTGGTGGTGGCCACCGGACTGACGGTACCGGAGACACTTTCGGTCTTGACGCAGCTTGAAATCTTTGGTATTATCAGAATTCATGCGGGGCACCGCTTCAGCCGGTGACCCTTTCCCGATGGAGAAAACAAAAAACTAACGAATGTACAGGTGATAATATTGTCCAAATTAGTGATCGTGGAGTCCCCGGCCAAGGCGCATACCATCCAGAAGTACCTGGGGCCGGATTATGAGGTCATGGCCTCGATGGGACACGTGCGTGATTTGCCGGCTTCCCGGCTGAGCGTGGATGTGAAAAATGACTTTGCCCCGAACTATGAAAATATAAAGGGGAAAGGCGAACTCATCAAAAAATTGTGCTCCGAAGCCAAAAAGAGCGACTATGTCTATTTGGCGACCGACCCCGACCGCGAGGGGGAGGCCATCAGCTGGCACCTGGCGCAGCTTTTAAAACTGGATGAAAAGGAGCCGAACCGGGTGACTTTTAATGAGATCACCAAGTCCGGCATTCAATATGGCATGGCGCACCCCCGCTGCATTGATCAGCAGCTGGTGGATGCCCAACAGGCCCGCCGTGTGCTGGATCGCATTGTGGGCTATGAGATCAGCCCTTTCCTATGGAAGAAGATCCGTAAAGGGCTTTCTGCCGGACGGGTGCAATCGGTGGCAGTGCGGCTGGTGGTGGACCGCGAAGAAGAAATCCGGGCTTTCCAGCCGGAGGAATATTGGTCGCTGGAGGCGCTGCTGGCAAAGCAGGGCGCCAAAGCCAAGCCCTTTACGGCAAAATACTACGGCACCGGCGGCAAAAAGTGTGAGATTACCACCGAAGAACAGGCCAATGCCCTGAAAGAAGCTGCGGAAAAAGAGCCGTTTATCATTAAAAGCATAAAAATGGGGACGCGCCAGAAGAACCCCGCGCCGCCCTTTATTACCTCTACTCTGCAGCAGGATGCCTCCCGGCGGTTTGGCTTCCAGGCCAAGCGTACCATGAAGGTGGCACAGGAACTGTACGAGGGAATTAACCTGCCGGACCTGGGTGCGGTAGGTCTGATTACCTATATGAGAACCGACTCGCTGCGGATTTCCGATGAGGCGCTTTCCGCGGCGCATGATTACATTAAAAGCACCTATGGCGACAGCTACGCGCTGCCGAAACCTCGGACGTTCCGTTCCAAATCCAATGCGCAGGATGGCCACGAGGCCATTCGCCCGACCATGATAGATCTGGCACCCGCTAAAATTAAGGAGAGCCTTACCAGCGACCAGTATAAGCTGTATAAGCTGGTGTGGGAGCGCTTCATTGCCAGCCAGATGGCCGCCTGTGTGCAGGATACCGTTTCCACCGATATTACCGCCGGGGAACATCTCTTTAAGGCCTCCGGGTTCTCGGTGCGGTTTGATGGCTATACCCGCCTGTACACCGAGGCCGTAGATAATGAAGAGGAGCAGGGCACCAATCTGCCCCGGCTGGAGGAGGGCGAGACGCTGACCCTGAAAGAGCTGAAACCCAACCAGCACTTTACCCAGCCCCCTCCCCGGTATACCGAAGCGACGCTGATCCGGGAGCTGGAGGAAAACGGCATAGGCCGCCCCAGCACCTACGCGCCTACCCTTTCCACCATACTGCAGCGCGGCTATGTGGAGCGGGAGGGCAAGGCCATTAAGCCCACCATTGTGGGGGAGACAGTAACCAAGCTGATGAAAGAGCAGTTTGGCAAGATAGTGGATGTGAAATTCACTGCCGAAATGGAGCAGGAACTGGATGAGGTAGAGGAAGGAAAGACCGAATGGGTGGGCATGATGCACCACTTCTACGATGACTTTACCGATATGCTGCAGAGCGCCGAAAAGAACATGGAAGGCACCAAGATGAAGATCCCCGATGAGGAGACCGATATTGTGTGCGAGCTGTGCGGCCGCAAGATGGTGGTGCGCCATGGTAAATACGGCAAATTCCTGGCCTGTCCGGGTTTTCCAGAGTGCAAGAATACCAAAACCCTGCAGCAGGAGACCCCCGGCAGCTGTCCCCGCTGCGGCAAAAAAGTACTGGCCAAAAAATCCAAGACGGGACGCACCTACTATGGCTGCGAAGATAACCCCAAGTGCGGCTTTATGACCTGGGATATTCCGCTGGCGGAAAAGTGCCCCCAGTGCGGCAGCAGCCTGTTTAAGACCACCGGACGGGTGAAGATGATCCACTGCCTGAAAGAGGGCTGTGGCTACGAGAAGAGTGCAAAATAATGAGTAAAGTATCTGTAATAGGGGCCGGACTGGCCGGCTGCGAAGCCGCCTGGGCCCTGGCAAACCGCGGCATAGATGTGACGCTGTATGAAATGAAACCGGTAAAGTATTCCCCGGCGCACCACTATGAGGGCTTTGCGGAGCTGGTGTGCTCCAATTCCCTGAAGGCGATGCGGCTGAATTCCGCGGCGGGGCTGCTGAAAGCCGAAATGAAGGCGATGAATTCGCTGGTGGTGCGCTGCGCGGAGCAGACCGCGGTGAGCGCCGGCGGAGCCCTGGCGGTGGATCGGGAGGCCTTCAGCGACGCGATGACCAAGGCCATACGGGAACTGCCGAATGTGACGGTGGTGACCGGCGAAGTGACCGAACTCCCGGCGGGAGATGTCATTGTGGCCAGCGGGCCGCTGACCAGCGAAGCGCTTTCCGAAACGATCGGGCGGCTGTGCGGAGAAAAATACCTGAGCTTTTATGATGCCTCCGCGCCGATTGTCACCAAAGATTCCATTGATATGGAACGGGTGTACTTTGCTACCCGGTACGACCGGGGCGAGGCGGACTATATCAACTGCTCCTTCAATAAAGAGGAGTACGAGCGGTTCCATGAAGCGCTGGTGAACGCCAAAAGCGTGGAGCTGCATGAATTTGAGAAAGAGTACTTTAAGGTGTACGAGGGCTGTATGCCCATAGAGGTACTGGCAAAGCGCGGCCTGGATACCATGCGGTATGGGCCCTTGCGCCCGGTGGGGCTGCGCGACCCCCGCACCGGACACCGGCCCTGGGCCAATATCCAGCTGCGGCGGGAAAACGCCGATGGCACCATGTACAATATCGTAGGGTTCCAGACCAACCTGCTGTTCCCGGAGCAGAAACGAGTCTTTTCGATGATCCCGGGGCTGGAAAATGCGGAATTTGTGCGGTACGGTGTGATGCACCGCAATACTTTCCTGGATTCCCCCCGGCTGCTGGATGGCTTTTTCCGGCTGAAAAAGGAGCCGAGGATCAGCTTTGCCGGGCAGATGACCGGTGTGGAGGGATATATTGAATCCGCAGCAAGCGGAATACTGGCGGCGCACGCAGTGGCCGACCGACTGCAGGGCAAAGAACTGCTGCTGCCCCCGCCCGAAACGATGATGGGCGCTCTGTGCCGGTACATCAGCGATGAGAGTGTGGAAGATTTCCAGCCGATGGGCAGCAATATGGGCATTCTGCCGCCGCTGGAAGAACCGATAAAAGGCAAGCAGGAACGTTACCAGGCCATGGCGGACCGCGCGGTGGAAGCCATGAACAGTTACCGGAAAGCGAGGGAGGAACGATGAGAATTATAGTGGATGCCTACGGCGGGGATAATGCCCCGGAGGCGGTGCTGCAGGGCTGCCGCATGGCGGTGGATAGCTGGAAGTGTGAAATTATCCTGACCGGCGACGGCGAAAAGCTGCGCGCCAAAGCGGCGGAGCTGGGTGTTTCGCTGGAGGGGATGACCATAGCGGAGGCCCCGGATGTCTTCCCGATGGAAGCGGAACCGACGGCCATTATGAAGCAGTACAAGGACAGCAGCATGGCACGCGGCCTGCAAATGTTGGCGGAGGGCGAAGGCGAAGCCTTTGTTTCGGCCGGCAGCACCGGCGCGCTGGTGGTGGGCGGTACGCTCATCGTTAAGCGCATCAAGGGGGTGAAGCGCCCGGCCATTGGTACGGTGGTTCCCTGCAAGGATGGCTGCTTTATGATGCTGGATTCCGGCGCGAACCACGACTGCCGCCCCGAAATGCTGCGGCAGTTTGGGCTGATGGGTTCGGTGTATATGAAGCGTATTCTGGGGGTGACGAATCCCCGCGTAGGCCTGGTGAACATTGGCACCGAGGAGACCAAGGGAACCGAACTGCAGGTGGCGGCCTATGGCCTGATGAAAGAGGCCGGGTACAACTTTATCGGCAATGTGGAAGCGAGAGAAGTGCCGCTGGGCGGCTGCGATGTAGCGGTGTGCGATGGTTTTACCGGAAATATTATTCTGAAGACCACCGAGGGTCTGGCAAAGCTCTTTATGAGCGAAATTAAGGGAATCTTTATGAAATCGCTGCCCAATAAGCTGGCGGCGGCGGTGGTAAAGAAGGACCTGGGTGCCTTTAAGCGGAAATTCGATTCTGCTGAATACGGCGGGGCCCTGCTGCTGGGAACCAAAAAACCGGTCATCAAAGCGCATGGCAGCAGCGATGCCAAAGCTTTTTACAATGCCATTCGGCAGGCAATCAGCTGCTGTGAAAACAATATCATCGGCGAGATGGAAAGCCAGCTGGCCGCAGAGATGGCCGAAGCAGAATAAATCTTAACCAATAAAAGAAGGTGCAGTTATGTCCATGGATGCTCTGCAAAAGAGAATTGGCTATCGGTTTAAGGAACCGGCGCTTTTGGAGCGCGCGCTGACCCATTCTTCCTATGCCAATGAAAGCAAACAGAAAATAGAGTGCAATGAGCGAATGGAATTCCTGGGGGATGCGGTGCTTTCCATCATTGTGGCGGATCACATTTTCCATAAATTTCACCTGGCGGAGGGCGACCTGACCAAAATCCGCGCCAGCCTGGTGTGTGAAAAGAGCCTGTTTGAATTTGCCCAGAAGATAGGGCTGGGGCAGGAATTGCTGCTGGGTCACGGCGAAGAGCAAACCGGCGGACGGGAGCGGTCTTCGGTGGTGAGCGACGCCTTTGAGGCCTTGATTGCCGGTATTTACCTGGATGGCGGGCTGGAAGCGGCGCGGCGGTTTGTGCTGCCCTTTGTGGAGGAGGACCTGGCCCACGAGGCGGCCCCCTTTGTAGATTACAAGACCCGTCTGCAGGAGATTATCCAGAAGAACCCGGAGGAACGGGTGGAGTATGTGCTGGTTTCTGCTGAAGGACCGGACCATGATAAAAAATTTGTGGTAGAGGTGCACCTCAACAGCAATGTGATTGGCCGGGGGGTAAGCCGCAGCAAAAAAGGCGCCGAGCAGGCGGCGGCCCATGAGGCGCTGACCCTGATGGGCGAAGATTGAGCCAAAAATAAGCCGGTATTCCGTGAAAGGAGTACCGGCTTGTGGCTTTTATGAGGGAATTACAGCAGGTCGCCATTGGTGCGGATGGTGACAACCCGCAGGGGGAGATCTTTGCCGCTGGCGGCCAGAGCAGTGCGGGCGGCGTGTTCCAGCCCGCCGCAGCAGGGCACTTCCATGCGCAGCAGGGTGACGCTTTGAATATCATTGGCGGCCAGAATAGCGGTAAGCTTTTCGGCGTAATCAAAGGCATCCAGCTTGGGGCAGCCGATGAGGGTAACACGCCCCTGCATGAAGTCACGATGAAAATCAGCATAGGCATAGGCGGTACAATCGGCGGCGATGAGCAGATGCGCCCCGGAAAAGCAGGGAGCAGCCGGAGAAATCAGGCGGATCTGGCAGGGCCATTGGGCCAGCTGAGAGGGCGAAGTACCGCCGGCGGCGGGGGCGGCGCTGCGCTGGAACAGCTTGGTGGCGGAACCGGAGCAGCCGTGAAAAGCGGATTTTTTCTGTGCCATGTGCTGTTGGACAGCCGCTTCATCGTAGGCAGCCGCTTCCCGCTCCACAAAGGTGATGGCGCCGGTGGGGCAGGTGGGCAAACAGTCCCCCAGACCGTCGCAGTAGTCATCGCGCAGCAGACGGGCTTTGCCGCCGACCATACCGATGGCACCTTCGTGACAGGCGGCAGCACAAATGCCGCAGCCATTGCATTTTTCTTCATCTATGTGGATAATTCTACGGATCATAGAAAAACCTCCTTACGGTAATGAAATTAGTATAGCATAATTCACCGGAGGAAGAAAAGAACTTCTTGTGAAAAGGGCGAAAATGGAGTATAATATTACCCTAAAACGGGCAATATACCAGCGAACCCGCTTGATCAAGCCATTTCCCGCTGAAAGAAAGCAACTTTTGACAACCTTTTGACAACTTTTTAGATAAACACATAGAGCTTCAGTGCATGAAAAATACTTACATACATATGATCTTACCGAAAAAGGAGGTATTTTGGAGCCACGACAGTTGACAAACCTAATGATCTGTTGTGTACACTTTTCAATACAGAATTGTTTATGCTTTGAAGGCGCTGCTCTTGAACGGCTTACCGAGACCGTCGAGGGCAGCGTCTTTTTTTGAGTCTGGAGGACTGCGTCGAGAAGCCGTTATCCAGCGGTTGAGCTTCCATAGAACTTAAAGTAATGCGCTCACGCAAGGGAAAATGGGCCTGTGAGCGATTGAACCGTCAAAGCAATGTGATTCCCTAAATAAGGCGCAAGAAGCCCGCAGACGGCAAATTTGAGCGCGTGACGACAACATGAGAAGCCACCGGGGTGGGCGGGCGCTTAGAATCATGGCGGCTTGGGATATTTCCGCAACCATCAGAAAATCGAGGGTTGACATTTTTACATGATCGTAGTACAATGATTTTGCAAAGTATGTAGAGGTTTCGGATTAAACAATCGATTGGGATTACATGATCGGTTGCCGGAACGTGCGGTAGGCTAATCTGGCCGTTCACGAATTGAGG
>DMMB01000073.1:0-913 GCA_003453215.1 Oscillospiraceae bacterium
GGCACTTCGCTTCCCTCCTTCATAATAAAATGAGATCTTCGGTACTCGAAAGTAAGTCCCCACTCCCGTCGGCCAGTCCAGAGGCTATTTTAAGCCATCTTTCTTGGCACTTATTCCGGGTGTGATTACTTCTTCGCGGCACCAGCCTTCTTAGGCCGCTTGGCACCGTACTTACTACGGGCCTGGTTGCGGTTCTGGACTCCCTGGGTATCCAGCGTACCACGGATAATATGGTAACGTACACCGGGAAGGTCCTTTACACGACCGCCACGGATCAGCACTACGCTGTGCTCCTGCAGGTTGTGGCCGATACCAGGAATGTAAGCGGTAGCCTCGATGCCGTTGGAAAGCCGGACTCTTGCTACTTTACGCAGTGCGGAGTTGGGCTTCTTGGGGGTAGAGGTACGGATTGCGGTGCAAACACCACGCTTTTGAGGAGAGTTTTGATCGGTCATTACACGCTTCTTGGCATTCCAGCCCTTCAGCAGTGCAGGCGCGGTCGCCTTCTTCTCTACGGTTTCTCTGCCCTTGCGAACCAGTTGGTTAAAGGTTGGCATGGTTGTCCTCCTTTCATCAAAAAGTATTTATTCATGGGCACAAACCCGGAGGGTCTCCGGGTTGTGTTTACATGACCAATTTGCATTGCGGAACAATGCCCGCCCAGTTAAATATTTTACCAAATTCCCCATGGGATTGTCAAGCGATGATTTGGATATTTTTCACCATCTTTACCATTCCATTTTGGGGAATTTGACTTTTTCTTTTTGCCTTACATCACAATGGCATTGGAGCGTGCCGCCAGCGCCTCCAGATTGGCCTCATCGGCTTCTTCTTCGGCCTTTTCCTCTTCGGTGTAGGTTACCAGGCCCGTACCGGCGGGGATCAGCTTACCGATGATGACGTTCTCCTTCAG
>DMMB01000073.1:1103-9794 GCA_003453215.1 Oscillospiraceae bacterium
CCGATGATGACGTTCTCCTTCAGGCCCTGCAGCGGGTCTACCTTGCCCTTGATGGCCGCTTCGGTCAGTACGCGGGTAGTCTCCTGGAAGGAAGCCGCGGACATAAAGCTGTCGGTGGCCAGGGAGGCCTTGGTAATACCCTGCAGAATGGCTGTATAGGTCGCCTTCTGGCGGTTGCCGCCGTCCTCGGCGTTCTCGCGGTCGATCTGCTCATTGAGGTGCAGCACCTCTGCGCGGTCGGCCATCATGCCGCGGATATAGTCGGTATCGCCCGGCTCTTCAATGCGCACCTTCTTCATCATCTGGCGAACGATGACTTCAATGTGCTTATCATTGATATCTACGCCCTGCGTCCGGTAAACCATCTGTACTTCGCGGATCAGGTATTCCTGGACCGCCAGTTCGCCATTCACCAGCAATACCTCGCTGGGATCGGCGGAACCTTCGGTAATCATGGTGCCCTTTTCAATCAGCTCGCCCTCGTGGACACGCACCTTACTGCCGAATACAATCTGATGCTCAAAGTGATCGCCGGTCTGGGGATCGTCTACCTTTACCACATCCACGCCCTTGTTGTCCTTATCAAAGCTGACCAGACCGCCATTGTGGGCGATTACGGCCACGCTCTTGGGCTTACGGGCTTCAAACAGCTCTTCTACACGGGGAAGACCCTGGGTAATATCGCTGGCCGATGCAATACCGCCGGTGTGGAAGGTTCTCATGGTCAGCTGGGTACCGGGTTCACCGATGGACTGCGCTGCGATAATACCAACCGCTTCGCCAATGGCAACCGGCGTATTGTTAGAAAGGTTGGCGCCGTAGCAGCGGCTGCAGGCGCCGTTCTTGGCGCGGCAGTTAATGACGCTGCGGATCTTCAGGCTGGTGATACCGGCCGCCACGATCTCCTCGGCGGTCTTATAGGTGATCATTTCCTCCCGGCTGGCCAGCAGTTCGCCGGTCTTGGGGTTCACCACATCCTCGCAGGGATACCGGCCGGTCAGGCGCTCGGCCAGTTCCTCAATGACGCGGTTGCCATCGGTGATGGCCTCCACATCAATGCCTTCGTGGGTGCCGCAATCCTCTTCGCGGATAATCACTTCCTGGGATACATCAACCAGACGGCGGGTCAGATAACCGGAGTCTGCGGTACGCAGAGCGGTATCGGCCAGACCCTTACGGGCGCCGCGGCTGGACTGGAAGTATTCCAAGATGTTCAGACCTTCACGGTAGTTGGCACGAATCGGGATTTCAATGGTCTGACCGGAGGTATTGGCAATGTTGCCGCGCATACCGGCCAGCTGGTTAATCTGGTCCATCGAACCACGGGCGCCGGAATCCGCCATCATGTAGATGGGGTTCAGCTTACCGAAGTTCTCTTTCAGCGAAGCCTTTACTTCGTTGGTGGCGTCACGCCAGATGGCAATGGTCTGCTGGTAACGGTCGTCCTCGGAAATATAACCGCGGTCGTACTTCTTACGAACCTTGGCCACCTTTTCCTCGGCCTCGGCCAGCACTTCCTTCTTGTTGGGCGGAATGGTCGCATCGCAGACCGCAACGGTCAGTGCGGCCCGGGTGGAGTATTTATAGCCCTGGCTCTTAATGGCATCCAATACCTCACTGGTGTCGGTGGTGCCATGCTTCTTTATGCTCTTGTCAATGATCTTGGAAAGCTGCTTTTTACCCACCTGGAAGCCAACCTCGGGGATCAGCTCATTGCCGGGAATGCTGCGGTCTACAAAGCCCAGATCCTGCGGAATGGGATTGTTGAAGATATTGATTCCCACGGTGGTGTGGATGGTACCGGTCATGCTTCGGCCGTTTACCGTCTTGGTCACCCGTACCCGGATCGGCTCGTGCAGTGTCAGCACACCGGTCTGGTAGGCCATCAGCGCCTCATCGGGGCTGCGGTAAATCTTCAGCTCATGGGGATTTTCCTCATAGGCTTTCTCCCAATCGGCAATGGAGGTAAAGACGCCGGGATTGCGAATTTCATCGGTGGCATAGGCCTTATCGATGATGGTGGTCAGGTAATAGGAACCCAGCACCATATCCTGAGAAGGCACTGCTACCGGCCGGCCGTCGGAAAGTTTCAGCAGGTTGTTGGCCGCCAGCATCAGGAAGCGGGCCTCGGCCTGCGCTTCGGCCGAAAGCGGTACGTGTACGGCCATCTGGTCGCCGTCGAAGTCGGCGTTAAAGGCGGTACAAACCAGCGGGTGCAGTTTCAGGGCGCGGCCTTCTACCAGGATCGGTTCAAATGCCTGAATGCCCAAACGGTGCAGGGTGGGGGCGCGGTTCATCAGTACAGGGTGTCCCTTGATAACCACTTCCAAGGCGTCCCAAACCTCTTTGGGGGAACCGCGGTCGACCATCTTGCGGGCCTTGCGGATATTTTCAGCGACTTTCAGATCCACCAGCCGCTTCATTACAAAGGGCTTAAAGAGTTCCAGCGCCATTTCCTTGGGCAGACCGCACTGGTACATCTTCAGTTCGGGGCCTACTACAATAACGGAACGGCCGGAGTAGTCTACGCGCTTACCCAGCAGGTTCTGGCGGAAACGACCCTGCTTACCTTTCAGCATATCGCTCAGGGATTTGAGTGCGCGGTTGTTGGGGCCGGTCACCGGGCGGCCGCGGCGGCCGTTATCGATGAGGGCATCCACCGCTTCCTGCAGCATCCGCTTTTCATTGCGGACGATAATATCCGGCGCATCCAGCTCCAACAGCTTTTTCAGGCGGTTGTTGCGGTTGATGACGCGGCGGTACAGGTCATTCAGGTCACTGGTGGCAAAGCGGCCGCCATCCAGCTGTACCATGGGGCGAATATCGGGCGGAATGACAGGCAGCACGTCCATAATCATCCACTCCGGCTTGTTGCCGCTGGTACGGAAAGCCTCTACCACATCCAGCCGCTTCAGCAGTTTCGCCTTCTTTTGGCCGGTGGCCTTTTCCAGCTCTTCTTTAATCTCCACCGAAAGCGCTTCAATATCCAGCTGCTGCAGGAGTTTCTTTACAGCCTCAGCGCCCATTCCGGCATCAAATTCATCCTCATAGGCCTCGCGGTACTCATTGTATTCCCGCTCGCTCAGCAGGGCGTACTTTTTCAGCTTGGTATTACCGGGATCGATGACAATATAAGAGGCAAAGTACAGCACCTTTTCCAGCACGCGGGGGCTCAGGTTCAGCAGCAGGCCCATGCGGCTGCTGGTGCCCTTAAAGTACCAGATATGGGAAACGGGCGCGGCCAGCTCAATATGACCCATCCGCTCGCGGCGCACCTTGGCGCGGGTCACTTCCACGCCGCAGCGCTCACAGATCTTGCCCTTAAAGCGAATGCGCTTATACTTGCCGCAGTAGCACTCCCAGTCCTTGGTCGGTCCAAAAATGCGCTCGCAGAACAGGCCGTCGCGCTCCGGCTTCAGGGTACGGTAGTTAATGGTCTCAGGCTTTTTTACTTCGCCGTAGCTCCAGGAGCGAATGGCATCGGGGGAAGCCAGCCCGATCTTGATCGATTCAAAAGATTTATTATCCAAATTTCTTCCCCTCCCAAATTAAAAATCAAATCCGTCGTCGTCCTCATCGTCGCTGCCGTCAAAGTCGGCGTCATCGAAAGGATCGCTGTCCTCATCAGGGTTTTCCATGGTGTAGTTGTCCTCAATTTCGGAATCCACCGCCACATCGGCTTCATCGTAATAGTCGGAAGCCATCGGCATATTTTCATCCTCATCGTAGGTCTGCTTGATGTCGATCTCCTCGTTATCCTTATCCAGGATCTTAACATCCAGGCCGAGGGACTGCAGTTCCTTCACCATGACGCGGAACGCTTCGGGAATGCCGGGAGCCGGGATATTCTGGCCCTTGACAATGGATTCGAACGCCTTCACACGTCCCACCACGTCATCGGATTTCACCGTCAGGATTTCCTGCAGGGTGTAGGCCGCGCCGTAAGCCTCCAGCGCCCAAACTTCCATTTCACCAAAGCGCTGGCCGCCGAACTGTGCCTTACCGCCCAAAGGCTGCTGGGTGACCAGGCTGTAGGGACCAACGGAACGGGCATGGATCTTATCATCAACCAGGTGATGCAGCTTAAGGTAATACATATAGCCGACGGTAACGCGGTTATCAAACTTTTCGCCGGTACGGCCATCGTAAACCACGCTCTTGCCGTCCTCCGGCAGACCGGCCATGCGGAAGCATTCCCGGATGTCCGCCTCATGGGCGCCATCGAATACCGGGGTCATTACATGCCAGCCCAGTTTGCTGGCTGCCATGCCCAGGTGCACTTCCAGTACCTGACCGATGTTCATTCGGGAAGGAACGCCCAGGGGGTTCAGTACAATATCGAGCGGGGTGCCGTCCTCCAGGAAGGGCATATCCTCCTGCGGCAGAATGCGGGAAACAACGCCCTTATTGCCGTGACGGCCGGCCATCTTATCGCCGACAGAGATTTTTCTCTTCTGGGCGATGTAAACTCTTACTACCTCATTGACACCGGGAGAAAGCTCATCGCTGTTTTCCGGGGTAAATACCTTGATATCCACCACAATGCCGTATTCGCCATGCGGCACCTTCAGGGAAGTATCGCGGACTTCGCGGGCTTTTTCACCAAAGATGGCGCGCAGCAAGCGTTCCTCGGCATTCAGCTCGGTTTCACCCTTGGGGGTTACTTTACCCACCAGAATATCACCGGAGTGAACCTCGGCGCCGACATGGATAATGCCGCGCTCATCCAGGGCACCCAGCATATCATCGCCGACATTGGGGATTTCGCGGGTAATTTCCTCCGGGCCCAGCTTGGTATCGCGGGCTTCGGTTTCATATTCTTCAATGTGGATGGAGGTAAACAGGTCGTTGCGCACCAGCTTTTCATTGATGAGAACGGCGTCTTCGTAGTTGTAGCCTTCCCAGGTCATAAAGCCGATGAGCATATTCTTGCCCAGAGAAACTTCGCCGTTGGCGGTTGCAGGGCCATCGGCCAGTACATCGCCGGCGTGCACTTCTTCGCCTTTTTCCACAATAGGGCGCTGGTTGATGCAAGTACCCTGGTTGGAACGCAGCATCTTTACCAGTTCATATTCGTGCTCCACATTGTCGTTGCCGGTCACAATGATGCGGTTGGCATCGACATAGCTTACATAGCCATCCTCTTTGGCCACCACTACCACGCCACAGTCATGGGCGGCTTTGTATTCCATACCGGTACCAACATAGGGGGATTCGGTCTTGATAAGCGGTACAGCCTGACGCTGCATGTTGGCTCCCATCAGGGCGCGGTTGGCATCGTCGTTCTCCAGGAAGGGGATCATAGCAGTTGCTACCGAAACCACCATCTTAGGGGAAACATCCATGTAGTCCACCTTATCGCGGGGAACTTCCTGAACGCTGTCGCGGTACCGGACGGAGACCTTTTCATTGACAAAATGGCCTTCGGCATCCAGCGGCTCATTGGCCTGCGCCACGATGTATTCATCTTCCACATCGGCGGTCATGTACTGAACAGTATCCAGTACCCGGCCGGTAGCTTTATCGACCGGGCGGTAGGGCGCTTCTACAAAGCCGTATTCATTGATGCGGGCAAAGGTAGCCAGATAAGAAATCAAGCCGATGTTGGGACCTTCGGGGGTCTCGATGGGGCACATACGGCCATAGTGGCTGTAGTGAACGTCGCGGACTTCAAATCCGGCGCGGTCACGGCTGAGGCCGCCGGGGCCCAGGGCGGAAAGACGGCGCTTATGGGTCAGTTCCGCCAGCGGGTTGGTCTGATCCATGAACTGGCTGAGGGGAGAAGAACCAAAGAATTCCTTGACCGCTGCCATAACGGGGCGGCTGTTGATAATGGCCTGCAGGGTAATGGATTCAATATCCTGCGCCTGGGTGGTCATTCTCTCCCGAATGACTCTTTCCATACGGGCAAAACCAATGCGGAACTGGTTCTGCAGCAGCTCGCCTACGCTGCGGATACGGCGGTTGCCCAGGTGGTCGATATCATCGGTGGTGCCGATATCGTACCGGAGGCCGCACATATAGTTGATGGAAGCGTAAATATCAAATTTACGGATATTCTTGGGAACCAGCTCATCGGCGCGGCGGGTCAGCTCTTCGGCCATTTCCTCGCGGGAAAGACCCATATCCAAAATCTCGGAAAGAACGGCAAAACGCACCTTTTCCCGGATGCCCATGGCCTTCAGCTCTTCGGCGGTGTAGTCGGTAAAGTCGGCCATATCTACCATGCCGTTGGAGAAGATTTTCAGCTCTTCTACCCCATCGTCTTCGGCCATCTGCAGGCCGGCAGGGGTCAGGCCCTCGGTGGTGATCCAAACGGTATCCACACCCTTGGCCTCCAGCATTCTGGCGTCATCGCGGCTCAGCAGGGCGCCGGCTTCCAGCAGAATTTCGCCGGTTCTGGGATCGGCAACGGGGCGGGAAAGCACCTTGCCGGTGATACGGGGCACCAGAGAAAGTTTTTTGTTGTACTTATAGCGGCCCACCCGGGACAGATCGTACCGACGAGGATCGAACAGCAGCTGGCTCAGGTGCTTTACAGCCGAATCAATCGTGGGAGGTTCGCCGGGGCGCAGCTTGCGGTAAACCTCCAGCAGGGCTTCATCGCCCAGCATTTCGGCATCTTTGCTTTCGGCGGTTTTTACCAGGTACACATTGCGGCCAAACACCTCGTAAATTTCTTCATCGGTGCCGCGCAGATCGGTCAGGGCGTTGTTCACATCGGCATTGATTTCTTCGATGGTCACATCGTCCTTGAGACGCAGCAAAGCCCGGATAAAGGTGGTGATGGGCAGCTTGCGGTTTTTATCGATGCGGACGCTGAACACATCGGCGGAGTCGGTATCATACTCCAGCCAGGCGCCGCGGTTGGGGATCACGGTGGAATCAAACAGTTTTTTGCCGGCCGGATCGTGGTGCATACCGTAGTAAACACCAGGAGAACGAACCAGCTGGGAGACGATGACACGCTCGGCACCGTTGATGATGAAGGTACCGGCATCGGTCATCAGGGGAAAATCTCCCATGTAGATGTCGGATTCTTTGATTTCACCGGTGACCTTGTTGATGAGTCTGGCGCGCACGCGCAGGGGGGCTGCATAGTTTACATCGCGCTCCTTGCACTCCAACAGGGGATATTTGGGTTTGTCATCCAGCGTAAAATCAATGAAATCCAGCTGCAGATTGCCCTGATAGTCTGTGATCGAGGAGATATCCTTGAATACGGCTCGAAGGCCCTCATCCAGGAACCACTGATAGGAATTTTTCTGTACTTCGATGAGGTTCGGCATCTCTGCCACTTCATCGATGTGGGCAAAACTCTGGCGGATATTTTTGCCCAGTTTTACGGGTTTGGTGTTTACCATCCGATGTTCCACTCCATTCCATCATTTTTTCGCCATCACTTGGACATCAATGACTGCATAAATATTTGTTGATTGTGTACAGTTTCACGAGAGTATTATCGTGACTTATACACACTTGACAATACCGTTTAGTCATAAAAAGCCATTATGATACAGTATATTATTGTAGTCCCGAAACAGGGCCTTGTCAAGCGGAATTTCCAAAAAATTGGTGAAAATTTAGTGACGGAAGGGGCGGAATGCCGCCGCCGAAAAATGGGGAAACGCCCCGGACACTGTCCCATTGATGGGACAGGCCCGGAGCGTCTGCTGTATTTTGGAAAAGCTTAGCGATAGAAGGCGCGCATGGCACGATAAGTCATGTAGACATCGGTCTTGGCAACCACTTCGAAAGGAGCGTGCATGGAAAGCACCGGAACGCCCAGATCGACGGTATCGATATTGTGCTGAGAAACGTACATGGCAACGGTGCCGCCGCCGCCCTGATCCACTTTACCCAGTTCGCCGGTCTGCCAGCCAACATTTTCGGCATCGAGAATGCGGCGGGCAAAGCCCATCATTTCGGCAGTGGCATCATTGGTGCCGGCCTTGCCGCGGGAACCGGTGTACTTGGTCACCACAACGCCGTAATTGATGTAGCTGGCATTGCGGCGCTCGTGCACTTCGCCATAGGCGGGATCAAACGCTGCGTTTACATCGGCGCTGAAGCAGCGGCTATTAGCAGCCACGTGGCGTACCTTGCAGCCGGCCATATCGGCCAGATCTTCCATGAAATCTTTGAGGAAGAAAGAATGCATACCGGTGGGGCCGTTGCTGCCGGTCTCCTCTTTATCGGCCAGGATGGTGACCGAGGTATATTCGGGGGATTTTTCATCGATTTCCGCCATGAGAATGGGATAGGCGCAAACACGGTCATCGTGGCCATAGGCGCCAATCATGGAACGATCGAGGCCCAGATCGCGGGCTTTGAAGGCCGGAACGGCGCACAGTTCTGCCGAGAGGAAATCTTCTTCCACCAGGCCATACTTTTCGAACAGGAGTTTGGCAATGGCAATCTTGACCTTTTCGCTGCCGGTGTCATCCCGCAGGGCAGCGCTGCCGATGAGAATATTGAGCTTTTCGCCCTCAATTCCTTCGGCCAGTGTCTTGCGCATCTGGTCGGCCGAAAGATGAATCAGCAGATCGGTAACGCAGAATACGGGATCCCCCTCCTCCTCGCCGATGCAGACATCCAGCGTGGAGCCATCCTTGCGGACAACAGTGCCATGCAGGGCCAGCGGAATGGTGGTCCACTGGTACTTTTTGATGCCGCCGTAGTAGTGGGTCT
>DMMB01000073.1:9973-10232 GCA_003453215.1 Oscillospiraceae bacterium
CACTGGTACTTTTTGATGCCGCCATAGTAATGGGTCTTGAGGAAGCACTGCTCGGCATCCTCAAAGAGGGGCCGGGGCTTGAGATCCAGACGGGGGCTATCGATATGCGCTACACCGATGCGGACGCCTTCCGCTACGCTGCGGCGGCCGATGGTGGCAGCAATGAGCGCCTTGCCGCGGTTATTGAGGTAGACCTTATCCCCTGCTTTATACTGCTTGGTGTGATCGAAGGGAACGTAGCCGGCCTTTTCCAGCAGGG
>DMMB01000073.1:10430-11254 GCA_003453215.1 Oscillospiraceae bacterium
GTAGCCGGCCTTTTCCAGCAGGGCAATGGCAGCCAGAACCGCCTCGTGCTCGGTCTTGGCGGCATCGAGGAAGGTCTTGTAGCCTTCGCAGAAATCATACGCCGCCTTGAGTTCTTCTTCGGACATGGTTTCGGTGAGATTCTTGGGGTTCATCAGCAGCTCTTCACGCAGCTGTTCGCCCTTGTTTTTTTCGCTCATGGGTATTTACTCCTTTTGGGATTTCACCTTCACTTGGCAAGGTGTTTATTTATAGGCACAAAAAACGGCGGCAGCGCTCCACCTCTTTTTCCAGGTGGGCAAGATCCGACGAATTTGTGATAACGAAGTGGGAACGGGCGGTGTAGAAGCGATCCTCATGCTGGTTTTTCATGCGGGCTTCGGCCGCCTCCCGGGAGATGCCATCCCGCTGCAGCACCCGGCGCAGACGTTCTTCCCGCGGTGTCACCACGCTGACGATGACATCGCAGAGTTTTTCGCCGCCGCTTTCAAAAAGAGTGGGGGCATCCAGTACGCAGGCGCGCGCGCCGCGTACCCGCGAGGCCTCCATTCGATTTTCGCATTCTGCCAGGATGAGCGGAAAGGTGATACCGACCAACCGTCTCAGCTGCTCCGGGTGGGAAAAGACAATGGCGCCCAACGCGGAACGATCGATGGAGCCATCCGGCCGCTGCACCCCGGGAAAGGCTGCGGCAATGGCCGCCGCGCAGGCCGGGCTGTTATTCACCTCATGGGCAATGGTATCGGCATCCAGAATATCCACGCCGCCCCACTGCCGCATCAGGGTGGTGACGGTGGATTTGCCGCTGCCGGTGGGACCGGTCAAG
>DMMB01000033.1:0-147 GCA_003453215.1 Oscillospiraceae bacterium
GCCTTCTTTTCCGTCTTCCTTGCCGCCGGCGGGGGCGACGGTCGAGCTGATTACCACGCGGCGATTGGGTTCCACACCGGTGGAGGAGCTGGTAGCGCCCTTGACGGAGGAAACCGCACCGTGAATAATGCGGCGCTCATAGGGGTT
>DMMB01000033.1:360-3777 GCA_003453215.1 Oscillospiraceae bacterium
ATGCGGCGCTCATAGGGGTTCATCGGCTCCAGCGTAACGCTGCGGCCGGTGCGCACTGCCTGATTGGCCAGCTTGTGAGCCAGAGCTTCCAGGGTGCGGGCGCGCTTTTCGCGGTAGTTGCCGCTATCGATGGAAAGGCGGATATACTCGCCTTCGCCGCGATTGGCAACCAGGCTGGCCAAATACTGAATGGCATCGAGGGTTTCGCCCCGACGGCCAATGACGCTGCCAATCTGCTCGCCGGTGAGCTGCAGACGGACATTTTCCTCATAGTAGCGGGGGGTGACAGTAAAGTTGCTGAGACCCATGGCGCCCAGAATTTCGGTGACATAGGCCGCAGCCTTTTCCACCTTGGCGCGCACTTCTTCGGTCGGCTCCACTTCCACCAGAACCGGCTTCGGTTCGGCGGCGGGTTTTTCGGCCTTTTCGACTTTCTCTACCTTTTCCGGACGGGGCGGCCGCTCCGCCTTGGGCTGCTTTTCGGCCTTTTCCGCTTTGGGAGCCGGTTTTTCGGTTTTTTCGGTCCGGGCCGGCTTTTCGCTCCGCTCGGCCTTGGGGGCCGCGGGTTTCTGCTCCTTTTTGGGAGCCTCCTGCCGACGGGGTTTTTCGGTCTTTTCGGCGCGGGCAGGCTTTTCATCGGGCAGCTCTACCCAAACACGTACTTTGGCGGGCAGCTTTTTCAGGCCCAGGAAACCGCCCTTGCGGGGCAGATCTATAATCTCAAACTGCACCTCTTCGCGGGGCAGTCCCAGCAGCAGTGCGCCGCTTTCGATGGCGGCATTGGCATCTACGCCGGTAGCAATGATTTCTTTTATCATAATCCATTACCTCTTTGCAGTTGTCTGATTCCGCATCAATCATCGATGTACTCATCGCCGTACTTTTCGGCATAGCGGCGGCGGGCTTCCTTTATCTTTTCCTTATCGGAAAGATAGGTGGTATCCTCCACCTTTTCGCCGTTCTTCATGGCCTCTTTGGCGCGCTTTTTGGCTTCGATGCGCTCCTGGCGCTCCTGCTCGGCGCGCTCTTTGGCTTCGGCCTGCATCTTTTCGGCCATTTCCTTGGGATTGTAGCGCTTATTGAGGATCAAAGACTGTACGCAGGTGAACACGTTGGAGAGGGTCCAGTACACACCAACGCCAACGGGCACCATGAAGGTGAACCAGATGGAGATGAGGGGCATGAGGTACATGGTCATCTTCATGCTGGCGCCGGCCTGACCCATATTGGGGCTGTTCTTCATGGAAATGATGGAGGACAGCAGCGCCGTGGCACCGGAAAGCAGCGGAATGAGCACCAGCCAGTTCCAGCCGCCCTGCCAGGGCAGATTGGGGGTACCGGAAAGATCGAGCCCCAGGAATGTCATATTGAGGGACTGGATTTTTTCGATGACATCGGCGCCGACGCTGGCATAGGCAGCGGGGTTCTGGATTACGCTCTGGTAGATATTGATCTGGGGGGCGTAACCGGTAGCCGAAACACCAAGGCTGGTGGCCACTTCGGTGAGGGCGGTGATATTTTCGGTGGTGAGGCGCAGCAGGTGGGTCAGGGGCTTATACACAACATCCAACAGACCAAAGATGACCGGGAACTGGATCAGCAGAGTGCCGCAGCCGCTCATGGGGTTGTAGTTTTCCTTGATGTAAAGCGCCTGCAGTTCTTCATTCATCTTGGCCTGGTTATTTTTGTACTTGGCCTGGATTTCCTGAATTTTGGGCTGAATGATCTGCATTTTGATGGTGGATTTCTGCTGCTTGAGCGCCAGGGGGAACAGCAGCAGCTTAACCACCAGGGTGAACAGGATGAGGGCCACGCCGTAGCTGTTCACCAGGTGATAAAGGCCATACATCAGCCACCCGAAGGGGTAGCCGAATACTTTCATAATAAAATTCATGTTGTAGGTCCTCCGTTCCCATTTTCATGGGGGATAGTATCCCCATCGGCGGAAGTTTTACCGGTGGGGCGGTTGGCGGCGGCTGCCTGTTTTTCCTGTTCAGCGCCGGCAAAGGGGCGCAGGGAAAAACGCTGGGGAACCGGATCGTACCCCGGGCGGCCGAAGGGTTGACACCTTGCCACGCGGCAGAGGGTGAGCAAACTCCCCCGGATGGGGCCAAAGCGCCGCAGCGCTGTGACCGCATAGCAGGAGCAGGTGGGGGAAAAACGGCATCTGGGTGGAATGAGGGGGGAGATGCACTTCTGGTAGAACCTGATGGGCAGGATCAAAAGCTCGCTGCATATTTTTTTAAGGAATTGCCACAGCCGCTTCATGGAGCGGTCTCCCCTGTTTGGGCGGGCACGCCGCACAGTTCGGTAATCTGGCGGAGCATAAGCTGCTGTACCGGCTTCATTTTGCAGTGGGCGGTACGGCTGCGGGCCACAAAGACAAAATCGTAGCCCTGGGGCAGCTGCCCTTCCAGGCCGGTATAGGCGGCGCGGATGACCCGCTTGGCGCGGTTGCGGCGGACGGCATCGCCCACCCTTTTGCTGGCGGTGATACCGATGCGGTTGCGGCCCAACCGATTGCGGGCACAGTATGTGACCAAAAGCGGGCCGGTTTGCGATTTGGCCCGGCGGTACATGCGGGTAAAATCGCGGTTTTTCTTGATGATAACAGTGGTTTTCATAAAGTTTGGGTCCCTTCCCTGCGCCGCGGGAAAAGCGGGCAGTAAGGCGGTGTGTCGGACGGAGAAGAAGGAGAAGAGGGTGTCCCTTTCACACCGCTGCCATCGCATTTTCAGTTCCCTGTGGTTATGCTGTGGATAATGAATTGCCGATGGAAAAAGCCGGTTTGCCTTTCCGCCGCAAAAAATTAAAAACAATGCCCACGGCATAGGCGCTGTGGGCATCTTTCTTAGTGGGTCAGTCTGGCTCTGCCCTTGGCACGTCTGCGGGCCAGGACCTTGCGGCCATTGGCGGTCGCCATTCTCTTTCTGAACCCATGGACTTTGCTTCTCTGTCTCTTTTTGGGCTGATAAGTTCTGAGCATTGTTCGTTCCCCTCCTTCCGGGTCTTGGCGGCGGCCCCGGCGCGGGAGCCTGCCTGATGTGGTCGGTCATCTGTATCAACGCGCTATTGGTAGAGATGACCCTGCAATTTTGAATTATACCTTAAATCTTGTCCCGATGTCAAGAAAAAGCTACTGTTTCTGCGGGATTTTATCGCTGCGGGGTGTAAATAGTAGAAAGGCGACCCGAGGGGTACAAGATGTGGGGAGCTGTAGTTTGGGCGGAAAGGGATTTTTCGGCAAACGCAGCAAGCTAAGCGCTGATCTGCGGTGCAGTGGACTGTCGTTTGGCGGCGGGGGGAGCCCAATAAAAGGTTTTAATTTGTACGCCTGTCCGGCAGGGCCCCCTCTTCAGAAAAATACCTCCCGTGACCCACTTATGGCTTAGTTTCTTCTCGCCTAACGGCGGGGCA
>DMMB01000042.1:0-2368 GCA_003453215.1 Oscillospiraceae bacterium
CGGCGCAGCCGTTCCGAGCGGGCGTTCCGGTGCGTCTGGGTTTTTAGGGCATAGCCCTAAAACGCTTTTGGGTACTTTTGGCGGGTCAAAAGTACCACCACGCCGGTAGGCGTACTTATCATAATTTTTTATAAGACTTTACGACGCCGTTAGGCGAGAATCAACTAAGACATTCGCATCTATTTTCCTCCTCCTCGGAGGAAGGATAGATGGTAAAAAGTTGGAGCCAAGGGGGCGCCCTTTCTTGCAGGTCGCCCCCTCTGACGAAAACGACCACGCCGGGTCATTTTCGCCATTCACCCCCTGCGGAGCGCCCTCCGGTATGGAGATTTCACGCTCTGCAGAGCGCGACCAAAGGCACCGCCTTTGGATACCGCAAGCCTTTTGAAAAAAGGCTTGACCCAAAACTTTTACATTACTTCCGGTGCGGTGATTTTCAGGAGGGAAAGAACATTTTCCAGCACCGTTGCCGTGGCGCGGCACAGGGCGGCACGGGCGGCGCAGACGGCATGGTCCTCACACTTTACCCGGCAGTTCTGGTAGAACTTGTGGTAAAGCGCCGCCACTTCCATGGCATAGCGGGTCATGCGGGCCGGGTCATAGTATTTGGCGGCCGCCACAATTTCATCCGGCAGCTGGCCCAGTTTGCGGCACAATTCCCGCTCTTCGGGGGTCACCAGCAGGGTCAGGTCGGCGTTCTTTATACCTTCCTCGGTCAGCCCCTCGGCCATCACCAGTTTAAGGACAGAACAGATGCGGGCATGGGCATACTGAACATAGTAAACCGGGTTTTCGCTGCTTTGCTGCACCGCCAGGTCCAGGTCAAAGTCAAAGGTCGCATTGGGTTCCCGCATATTGAAGAAGAACCGCGCGGCATCAATCGGCACATCATCCAGCAGGTCGGTGAGGGTGACGGCCCGGCCGCTGCGCTTGCTCATGCGGTAGGGCTGGCCGTCCTTCATCAGGCGCACCAGCTGCATCAGTACAATATCCAGCTTATCGCCATCCAGACCCACGGCATCCATGGCGCCCTTCAGACGGGCCACATGGCCATGGTGGTCAGCGCCCCAGATATTGATGACCCGGTTAAATCCGCGTTCGGCAAACTTATTGTAGTGGTAGGCAATATCGGCGGCAAAGTAGGTGGGAACGCCATTGGCCCGCACCAGCACGTCGTCTTTCAGCTCGGCAATCTCCGCTTCGGAAAGCGGCTTACCGGCTTTTTCGGCCTTTTCGGTCATCATCTTGATGTTATTGTACCACAGGGCGCCCTCTTTTTCGTAGGCCCAGCCATTCTCTTTCAGCTTCTCGCAGATGGCTGCGACCTTGCCCTCCTGGTGCAGTACGCTTTCGCGGAACCACACATCATAGTGGATGCGGTACCGGCCCAGATCCCGCTCCAGAGCGGCAATATTCAGGGGAAGGGCATATTCCACCAAAGCGCGGCGGCGATCTTCCTCATCGGCGTTCACATATTGATCGCCGTACAGTTCGGCAAAAGCTTTCGCATGGTCTACAATATCCATGCCCTGGTAGCAATCCTCCGGCAGGGGGTGCTTTTCTTCCCCCTCAAAGAGCTGCAGGTACCGCACCGAAAGGGAGGCCCCGAATTTATTGATCTGGTTGCCGGCATCGTTGACATAGAATTCCCGGGTTACATCGTGGCCGCTCCATTCCAGTGCCGCGGCCAGGCAGTCGCCGATGGCGCCGCCGCGGGCATTGCCCATGTGCATGGGGCCGGTGGGATTGGCGGAAACGAACTCCACATTATACTTGGCGCCCTTGCCGTGGTCGGTGCGGCCATACTCCTTGTTGGCGCAGGCACCCAGTACCACACCGGCCCAGTAAGCCGGGGACAGGAACAGGTTGATGAAACCGGGGCCGGCGATCTCGACCTTGGCAAACACGCTGTCGGTCAGGTCGGGCAGGTGGGCCAGCAGAGCCTCTGCGATCATTCTGGGGGCCTTGCGCCAGGTACGGGCACCGGCCATGGCCAGGTTGGAGGCGATNNGGGCCGGTGGGATTGGCGGAAACAAATTCCACCATCACCTTTTCATTTTGACCGTAGTTGCTGCGGCCGTACTGGGTGCCCTTTTCCAGCGCTTCCGCGGCCAGGGAGCCGAACCACTCCTGCTTCATGTAGAAATTCAGGAAGCCGGGGCCGGCCATTTCGCAGCGCTCCACCGGCAGGCTGCCAAAATCAAAACATTCCAGCAGCGCGGCAGCAATTTTTTGAGGGGCGCACCGCAGGATGCGGGCATTTACCATGGCGGCATTGGTGGAAAAATCGCCGTTTTTGGGATCGGCAGGAATTTCTACCACGTAGGGGGCCGGTTCGGCCTCGGGCAGCAGGCCCTTGGCGGCGGCC
>DMMB01000042.1:2567-2776 GCA_003453215.1 Oscillospiraceae bacterium
GCAGCAGGCCCTTGGCGGCGGCCGCAGCAAAGGCTGCCCGGATGACGGCGGAAAGACCGCCCCGGGTCTCATCAAAGCGGGAAATCATAGTTGAAGCTCTCCTTACTGTATAATAAAGCTAATGATATACGAATTGGAATTCATGGGGCAGACCGGTGCAGGGCGCCCGCAGGGCGTTCCGGCGCAGCCGGAACCGGCGGCCTGGGGCC
>DMMB01000004.1:0-490 GCA_003453215.1 Oscillospiraceae bacterium
TTTCCCGCACAGTAAGGAGGGATAGAATGTCCCGTCCGAAGGATACCGATTATCTGTCTGTTTCCGCCAGACTCCGCGCCATGGAAAACCGGCTGATCGACCGGGAAAAGACAGAGCGGATGCTGGAAGCCCCCACCGATGAGGAAGCCCGTAAGGTGCTGACGGAATGCGGCTACGCGGATCAGATCCCGCTGGAAGAAGCCCTGCGCCGCCGGAGAGCCGAGCTGTACCGGGAACTAAAAAAAGCGGTGCCGGATGTCCGGCTGGTGGAGCTGTTTCAGATCAAATACGATTATCACAATATCAAGGCGATCCTGAAGGCGTGGAGCCGGGGCATTGCCGCGGATGATCTGCTGCTGGAGGGCGGCCGGTATGATGCCGGTATGCTGCAGAGCCAGTGGCAGCAGTCCCAGCAGATGGAGATCCCGGAGCCGGGCCGGCAGGCGGTCGGCCGGGCCGCCGCTCTGCTGCGGGAAAAGGATCCGCAGGG
>DMMB01000004.1:659-33650 GCA_003453215.1 Oscillospiraceae bacterium
AAAGGATCCGCAGGGAGCCGACCTTGTGCTGGATGCCGCCTGCTATGCCGAAATGCACGCACTGGCAGATGCGCTGAAAAGCGATTTTCTGCACGGCTATGTGCGGCTGCTGACCGATGCCGCGAACCTCCGTACTGTGGTGCGTGCGGCGCGCTGCGGTGGGGATACTGTGCTGCTGGCAAAGGCACTGCTGCCGGGCGGCAGTGTCTCGGCCCATACGCTGCAGACTGCGGAACCGGCAAAACTGGCAGAAATCTTCTGCGCGGGGCCGCTTTCGCGCGCGGCCGAACTGGGCGCCGCTGCGGCGACGCCCGCAGGCGGTTCGCTGACCGCCTTTGAAAAGGCCTGCGATGATGCCGTGACCGCCTATCTTGCGGCGGCCCGTCGTGTTCCCTTTGGGGAACAGACGGTGGTGGGGTATCTCTATGCCGTGGAGCAGGAGATCATCGCCGTTCGCACCGTCTTTGCGGGCAGGCAGGCAGGGCTGGATGCGGAAGTCATCGGCAGCCGTCTGCGGAATTCCTATGTATAAGGGGGTGGCACGGGATGTATAGAATTGCCGTAATGGGCGATGCCCAGAGCGTACAGGGCTTTGCGGCACTTGGCTTGCAGGTATGCCCTGCCGAAAATGCCGAGCAGGCCCGTCCCATCCTGCACCGGCTGGCCAAGGAGGATACAGCCATTATCTATGTGACGGAGCAGCTGGCAGCGGGTCTGACCGCAGAGCTGGACCGTTACCGCAAGGCAGTTACCCCTGCCATTATCCTCATCCCCGGTAAAGAGGGAAGCCTCGGACTGGGGATGCAGCAGGTGAAAACCACGGTGGAGCGTGCTGTCGGCGCCGACATCATTTGAGGAAAGGAAGAAAAGCCCCATGGGAAAAATCGTTAAAGTCTCCGGGCCGCTGGTGGTTGCCACCGAGCTGGAGGAAGCCAATATGGCGGATGTGGTTCGGGTAGGGGAGCAGCGCCTCATCGGCGAGATCCTGACCATGAACAATGGCTCCGCCTCTATCCAGGTCTACGAGGAAACCTCGGGTCTTGGACCCGGTGCGGAGGTAGTTACTACCGGTTCACCCCTTTCGGTGGAGTTGGGCCCCGGACTGGTGGAAAATATCTATGACGGAATTCAGCGTCCGTTGGATGCTATCATGAAAAAAGTGGGTGGCAATAATCTCCCCCGCGGGGTGGAAGTGCCGGCCCTGGACCGTGAAAGAAAATGGGAGTTTACCGCCACCGCCCATCCCGGTGATGAAGTCATCGGTGGTGATATTATTGGTACGGTGCAGGAGACCCCCTCCATTTTGCATAAGATTATGATTCCACCCAAGATGAAGGGAAAGCTGGTTTCGATAAAATCCGGCAGCTATACCGTGACTGAAACGGTCGCTGTGCTGGAGCAGTCGGACGGTACCCGTGTGGAATTACCGATGATGCAGAAGTGGCCGGTGCGTGTGGGCCGTCCCTATCGGCGCAAATTCCCGCCCAGCGTGCCGCTGCAGTCCGGCCAGCGTATTGTGGATACCTTCTTCCCGGTGGCAAAGGGCGGTACCGCGGCTATTCCGGGACCGTTCGGCTCTGGCAAGACGGTAATGCAGCATGCCTTGGCCAAGTGGTCTGATGTGGATTTGGTGGTCTACATTGGCTGCGGCGAGCGCGGCAACGAGATGACCGATGTTCTGCGGGAATTCCCGGAACTGGTTGACCCCCGTACCGGGGAGTCGCTGATGAAGCGTACCGTGCTCATCGCCAATACCTCCGATATGCCGGTGGCCGCCCGTGAAGCGTCCATCTATACCGGTATTACCATAGCGGAATACTACCGTGACATGGGCTATGCCGTGGCGGTTATCGCCGACTCCACCTCCCGCTGGGCAGAGGCGCTGCGTGAGATGAGCGGTCGCTTGGAGGAAATGCCCGGTGAAGAGGGCTATCCCGCCTACCTTTCCTCTCGTCTGGCGCAGTTCTATGAGCGTGCCGGTTCCGTCGCCTGCATCGGCAGCGATGAGGAACGCCGCGGCTCGCTGACCGCAGTCGGTGCGGTATCGCCCCCCGGCGGTGACCTTTCCGAACCGGTCTCTCAGGCGACGATGCGCATTGTCAAGGTGTTCTGGGCGCTGGATGCAAGCCTTGCCTATCGGCGGCACTTCCCGGCCATTAACTGGCTCAATTCCTATTCGCTTTATATCGACAGCCTGCGGCCGTGGTATGAGCAGAACTTCGGTAAGGCTTTCCTGCAGAACCGGGAATGGGCTATGTCCATTCTGCAGGAGGAGGCTAGCCTCAATGAGATCGTTCAGCTTGTCGGCAAGGATTCCCTTTCCGCCAAGGATCAAATCACCCTAGAAACAGCTCGCATGGTGCGGGAAGATTTCCTGCAGCAGAATTCCTTTGTGGACATTGATGCCTTCTCGGAGTATGACCGGCAGGCAAAGATGCTTTCCATGATCCGCCGGTACGACGGCCTGTGCCGTACCGCCGCCGAGCGCGGCTGCCGTGTAGCGGAACTCTTTATGACACCTTCCCGCGAAAAACTGGGTCGTGCCAAGAGCGTGCCGGCCAATTGCTATGCCGAGGAGTATGATAAGCTGCTGACCCAGATGGAGGAAGAACTGGAAGCGCTGGCGCAGAAAGGAGAGGAAACACTGTGATCCGTGAATATAAAACGATCCGGGAGATCTCCGGTCCGCTGATGGTAGTGGACCATGTGCAGGGCGTGACCTATGATGAATTGGCGGAGATCGAATTGACAGACGGTACCACCCGCCGCTGTAAGGTGCTGGAGGTCAACGGCAATACCGCCGTAGTGCAGCTCTTCGAGGCTTCTGCCGGCATCAACCTGGCGGAGTCCAAGATCCGGTTTTTGGGTCATCCCCTGCAGCTGGCTGTTTCCGGCGATATGCTGGGACGCGTCTTTAACGGCATGGGGCAGCCCATCGATGATGGTCCGGCTATTTTGGCGGATGAATACCGGGATATCAATGGTCTGGCAATGAACCCAGCCGCCCGCAACTACCCCAATGAGTTTATCCAGACCGGCATCTCTACCATTGATGGCCTGAACACCCTGGTAAGAGGGCAGAAGCTGCCTATCTTCTCCGGCTCCGGTCTGCCGCACGCCCAGCTGGCGGCTCAGATTGCCCGTCAGGCGCGGGTACTGGATGGCGAGAGCAACTTTGCTGTAGTTTTCGCCGCCATCGGTATCACCTTTGAGGAATCGGAATTCTTTGTCAATGAGTTCCGCCGTACCGGCGCCATCGACCGCACGGTGCTGTTTACCAACCTGGCCAATGATCCGGCGGTCGAGCGCATTGCCACCCCGCGTATGGCACTGACGGCCGCTGAGTACCTGGCCTTTGACCTTGGAATGCATGTGCTGGTCATCCTCACCGATATCACCAACTACGCTGAAGCGCTGCGGGAAATTTCCGCCGCCAAGAAGGAAGTCCCCGGACGCCGTGGTTATCCCGGTTACCTGTATACCGACCTTGCCACCATGTACGAGCGCGCCGGGCGCCAGATCGGCAAGGAAGGTTCCATTACCATGATCCCGATCCTGACCATGCCGGAGGATGACAAGACCCATCCCATTCCCGATCTGACCGGTTACATTACGGAAGGGCAGATCATTTTGTCCCGCGAACTGTTCCGCCGCGGCATCAACCCGCCGGTGGACGTACTGCCGTCTCTGTCCCGTCTGAAAGATAAGGGAATCGGGGAGGGCAAGACCCGCGAGGATCATTCCGGCACCATGAACCAGCTGTTTGCCGCCTATGCCACAGGCAAGGAAAACAAGGAGCTGATGTCCATTCTGGGCGAAGCGGCGCTTTCCGAAACCGACCTGAAATATGCTCATTTCGCTGATGAATTTGAAAGACGGTATGTTTCCCAGGGTAACGAGGAAAACCGCTCTATCGAAGAAACGCTGGATCTGGGCTGGCAGCTGCTCAGCCTTTTGCCAAAAAGCGAGCTAAAGCGCATCAAACCGGAGTATATCGAAAAATACCTGCCGCAGCAGAGCTAAGGAGGGAGCAACTTGCCGGGAACAATCATTAACCCTACCCGCATGGAGCTGACCCGCCTGAAACGCCAGCTGCGTACTGCCCAACGAGGTCACAAGCTGCTGCGGGATAAGCGTGATGAGCTGATGAAGCAATTTATGGAGACGGTGCGGGAAAACCGTGCTTTGCGCCAGCGTGTGGAACAGGGCCTTTCCGAGGCGCATGCGTCCTTTACGGTGGCGGCTGCGCTGATGACACCGGAGATGCTTGGGCAGTCGCTGCTCATTCCCAGCCGCAGTGTGGAGTTGGATATGAGCTTTGAGAATATCATGTCAGTGGAGGTGCCCCGTTACCATTTTACCGAGCATCAGGGCGGCAGCGCTTATCCCTATGGCTATGTCCAGACCAGCGGAGAACTGGATGATGCAGTGGCATCGCTTTCCGGGGTATTCCGGGATATGCTGCGCCTGGCGGAGATTGAAAAGACTACGCAGCTGCTGGCGGAGGAGATAGAAAAGACCCGCCGCCGGGTGAATGCACTGGAATATGTCAAGATCCCGCAGATGCAGGAGAACATCCGCTACATCACCATGAAGCTGGATGAAAACGAGCGCGCCAATACCATTCGCTTGATGAAGGTCAAGGATATGATCCTAAAGGAAGCGATACTGGAGCAGCGTGCCGCCGATGCAGAGGTCCTGCGGGAAAGCGGGCAGCCATCCTAAAATGAATATGAAAAAAGACCTCCGGAGCTGATTGCTTCGGAGGCCTTTTACTGTGACGGATCTATTATGCGGTCTGTTTTTTGGCCTTGGCGGTGCTGTGTGCCACAAGACCGATGACAAGACCGACGGCGGCGGGGCAGATCCAGCCGAGACCGAGGCCTGCAAGGGGCAGAACGCTGCCGATCGATTCGATGATGCCATCGAGGTGGCAGGCGGTCCGCAGGGTGGCAGGCAGCGTGCGCAGCAGATCATACAGTGAACCAATCAGCGTCAGTCCAATAACCCAGTTGTACACGGCTTTATCGTGGTGATAAAAGCGGCCAAACAGCGCCAGCAAAATCAGGGTAATGGCCAGCGGGTACAGGAACATCAGTACCGGGACGGAATATTCAATGATGGTGCTGAGGCCAAAATTTGCAATGCTAAGGGAAACCAATGTAAAGATTACAGCCCAGGCGCGGTAACTGGGACCTTTGGAGAATAGACCATTGAATGTTTCCGCACAGCTGGTAATAAGGCCGACCGCGGTTTTCAGGCAGGCCAGTGTTACCGTTATGGCCAGGATCAGCAAACCAATGCGGCCAAGATAGGTCTGGGAAATCTGCGCCAGCGCAACGCCGCCATTCTCTGCGGCAGGCAGTACGCCGCGGCTTTTGGCGCCCACAGCTGTTACAGCAATGTAAATGATCCCCATAAGCAGGCAGCTGAAGATACCGGCACGCACTGTATTACCGGCCACCGCACCGGGTTCTGTTACGCCCAACTCCCGGATTACCTGTACCACGATAATACCAAAGGCCAGGCTGGCCAGGGCATCCATGGTGTTGTAGCCTTCCAAGAAGCCGGTAAAGAACGGCTGTGCTGCGTAACCCCCCAGCGGCTCTACGCTGGAAATGGAGGTAGCGGCGGGGGAGACCAGCGCTACAATAATAAGGATTCCCAGGAAAAGCAAAAAGAAAGGATTCAGAATTTTTCCGACCCAGGTCAGTATTTTGCCCGGGAAAAGAGAAAACAACAGCGCCGCAATAAAGAAAGCCACTGTAAACAGCAGCAAATAAAGCTGCATATTGCTATTCTGCGGCAGGATTTGTTCCAGCCCTACCGTAAAGGAAACGGTGGCACAGCGGGGAATGGCAAAAAATGGCCCAATGGTAAGATACAGCAGACAGGTGAAAAAGTACGCATAGGGACGGTTTACCTTACTGCTCAGGGCAAACAGACCGTCGCTGCGGCAAATGCCCAGGGCTGCCACCCCCAGCAGAGGCAGTCCTACGCCGGTAATCAGCAGGCCAATAATTGCACTCCACATATTTCGTCCGGCCATTTGGCCCACAGCCACCGGGAAAATCAGGTTGCCCGCGCCAAAAAACAAGCCAAATAGCATACTGGCCACGTAGATGTACTCTTTTGCTGTCAGTTTCTTTTTCATGATGTCTCCTTTATTAATAGGGAACAAAGGTCAAAAAACGATCGGTTATACAAAAAATCCGCAGAAACTGTGTTCCTGCGGATCTCTGTTGGTGGAGACGAAGAGGATCGAACTCTCTACCTCTTGACTGCCAGTCAAGCGCTCTCCCAAGTGAGCTACGCCCCCATGTGTTTTTGGACTGCTTGACTATAATAGCATATCCCATTGCATTTGTAAAGCCCTTTTTGCAAAAAAATCGGGCAAAGTTTTCACTTTACCCGATTTTTAAAAAGAAGGATTTATTCCAGTTCAAAGGCGCCGGTATACAACTGATAGTACTTCCCTTTTTGGGCAATCAGCATATCGTGTGTGCCGCGCTCGATGATGCGTCCATGCTCCAGTACCATAATAACATCGGCGTTCTGTACGGTGGAAAGGCGGTGTGCAATGACAAATACGGTTCTTCCATGCATCAGCCGATCCATACCGCGCTGTACAATGGCTTCGGTGCGGGTATCAATGCTGGAGGTCGCTTCGTCCAGGATCATAACAGGGGGATCGGCAACTGCGGCCCGCGCAATGGAGATAAGCTGCCGCTGCCCCTGCGAAAGGCTGCCGCCATCGCCGGAAAGGATGGTGTTGTATCCATCCGGCAGGTGAGAGATGAAGTAGTGCGCATTGGCCAGTTTTGCTGCTGCAATGCACTCTTCATCGGTGGCATCCAGCCGCCCGTACCGGATATTATCCATTACGGTGCCGGTAAAGAGGTTGACATCCTGCAGAACAACGCCCAGGCTCCGCCGCAGATCGCTCTTCTTAATCTTGTTAATATTGATGCCGTCGTAGCGGATCTTACCATCGGCAATATCATAAAAGCGGTTAATGAGATTGGTGATGGTAGTTTTACCGGCACCGGTGGCGCCTACAAAGGCCACTTTCTGGCCGGGTTCGGCATACAGAGTAATATCATGCAGAACCGGTTTTCCTTCCACGTAGGCAAAGTCCACGTCTTTCATGGTAACCAGGCCCTGCTGCCGGATCAGTTCATAACCACCCTCCGGCAGGGGCTTTTTCCAGGCCCATACGCCGGTGCGATGATCGGTTTCTGCCAGAGTGCCGTCTTTTTCCTCGGCATTTACCAGTGTCACTTCTCCATGGTCCTCTTCGCTGGGTTCATCCATCAGTTCAAAGATACGCTCGGCGCCGGCCAGCGCCATCACGACCGAGTTGATTTGCTGAGAAACCTGGCTGATAGGCATGGTAAAGCTTCGGCTCAGCTGCAGGAAAGAAGCAATGCCGCCCAGCGTCATGACCCCCGTACCGGTCAGGGTCAGGTTGGGCACTGCGGCAATGGCCAAAAGACCGCCCACGATGGCGACCAACACATACTGCAGGTGTCCCAGGTTGCCCATGATGGGCATCATGATATTGGCGTAGGTATTGGCTTTGGTTGCATTCTCGCAGAACTCATCGTTCAGCATGTCAAAGTCTTTCTGGTTCTGCTCCTCGTGGCAGAATACCTTAACGACCTTCTGCCCACCGATCATTTCTTCTATAAAGCCATTGACCTTACCCAGGGATTGCTGTTGCTTCACAAAATACTTGGCGCTGCCGCCGCCTACATTCTTTACAACCCAGAACATCAGCCCCAAAAAGACGAACATCAGAAGCGTCAGCCATACGCTGGTACCCAGCATGGCAATGAATACCGCCGTAATGCTGATGATGGAACTGAGAGCATTGGGCAGGCTCTGGCTTATCATCTGCCGCAGGGTATCTGTATCGTTGGTATAGTAGCTCATGACGTTGCCGTGGGTATGGGTATCAAAATATTTGATCGGCAGCGTTTGCATATGGGCAAACATATCGTCTCTTATGGCCTTCAGGGTGCCCTGCGCCACCGGGATCATCAGGCGGGTCTGCAGGTAAGAAGCCAGCATACCAGCCAAATAAATGCAGGCCATCATGGTCAGTGCGCTGATGAGCGGGGCAAAATTCGGTGCGGCCTGCCCAATAAGAGGAGCAATGTAATCATCAATCAGCGATTTGAGGAACAGGGAAGAGGCCACACTGGCGATTGTACTGATGAGCAGTAAGATGAAAACGATGGTCAATCGTGGTTTGTTCCCCTTGGCAATGTAGCCGATGAGACGCTTCAGTGTTCCTTTGGCGTCCTTTGCGCGTTTTCCGCCGGCCACGCCGCCGCGTCTTGGTGCAGCACTCATTCTTCCAGCCCCCCTTTCTGCTGAGATTCATAAACCTCACGGTAAATTTCATTGCTTGCCATCAGCTCCTCATGGGTACCGCAGGCGTTTATTCTGCCATTATCCATGACGATAATCTGGTCGGCATCCATGACCGAACTGATACGCTGGGCAATGATAATTTTGGTGGTATCCGGAATTTCCTCGCGGAATGCCTTGCGGATCAGCGCATCAGTCTTGGTATCTACCGCACTGGTACTGTCATCCAGAATAAGAATTTTCGGCTTACGCAGGATGGCCCGGGCAATGCAGAGGCGCTGCTTTTGCCCGCCGGAAACATTGGTGCCGCCCTGTTCGATATAGGTATCGTATCCATCGGGGAAAGTACGGATAAAATCATCGGCCTGGGCCAATTTACAGGCGTGTACCAGCTCCTCATCGGTGGCCTCAGGGTTGCCCCAGCGCAGATTTTCCTTTATTGTGCCGCTGAATATTGTATTTTTCTGCAGTACCATGGCGACATTGTGGCGCAGTGTTTCCAGGTCATAGTTCCGCACATCTACGCCGCCTACCTTTATCTGGCCGGCCGTTACATCATATAGCCGCGGAATAAGCTGTACCAGGCTGCTCTTGGAAGAACCGGTACCGCCGATAATACCCACCGTCTGCCCGGAGGGGATGACAAGGTCAATGTCATCCAATACCGTTTTATCGGGGCGCTTGGCATAGCTAAAGCACACATCGGTAAATTCCACGCTGCCGTCTTTCACTTCATATACGGGGTCGTCGCCATTGGTGATGTCGCTTTGTTCCTCCAGCACTTCTACAATGCGTTCGGCCGAAGCGCGCGACATGGTAATCATTACAAATACCATCGAGAGCATCATCAGGCTGGAAAGAATCTGCATGATGTAGGTGAAAAAGCTCATCAGGTTGCCGGTGGTCATATTGCCAATGACGATTTGTTTGGCACCCAGCCAGGAAACCAGAATCATGCAGGCATACACACAGCCCTGCATCAGCGGGCTGTTCAGCGCCAGAATGCGTTCTGCCAGCGAAAAGTCTTTGTAAATGGTGCCGGAAATGGCATCAAATTTTTCAATCTCATGGTCTTCCCGCACAAAGTTTTTTACCACTCGGATACCGGAAAGATTTTCCTGTACTACGCCGTTCAGCCGATCATAGGTTTTAAAGACCCGCTCAAATACAGGGTGTACATTCTTAATAATAATGTAAAGCCCAATTCCCAGAATTGGTATAACAGCCAGGAAAATCAGCGAAATATCATGGTTGATGCGGAAAGACATCACCATGGCAAAAACCAGCATGGCCGGGCAACGGATGAGAGTACGAATAATCATCATGAAGGCATTTTGCACGTTGCTCACATCGGTGGTCAGCCGCGTTACCAGTCCGGCACTGCTGAATTTATCAATATTGGAAAAGGAATAGACCTGCAGGTGATGGAACATATCATGCCGCAGGTTGCGGGCAAAGCCGGCGGTAGCCCGAGCACAGCTGCGGCCGCTCAGCGCGCCAAAAGCCAATGCGACCAGCGCAAATCCTACCAGGAGTGCTCCGTACCGCAGGATCATGCTCATATTGCCGGCCTCAATCCCTTTATCAATCAGGTCGGCCATTACAAAGGGAATGGCAACATCCAGCAGCGCCTCTACCAGCACATAAAGCGGGGAGAGGATAGCGTCCTTTTTGTATTCCCTTATACACTGGGATAGTCTTTTAATCAATGGTTCGTTCCTCCTTACATGGGGTCAGGTTTGTTATCACTTTATCCAGCAGGGAAAGAAGTGTTTTTCGTTCCTCGGCGGTCAGGCCTTTGGTTGCTTTTTGTTCAACCTGCAGAATATCCTGCTGCATTTCGGCCAGCTGTTCCATGGCGATTGGCGTCAGCACCAATCGTTTCAGGCGGGCGTCTCCCTCCACCGGTTCCCGCACCAGCAGGCCGTCCCGCACCATAATCTGCAATATGCCGCTGGCGGTACTGCGCCGGATATGAAACGCCGCCTCCAGGTCCTTTTGATAGACCGGTGTTCCCTCATGGGCATCCAGGTATCCCAAAAACATTTTTTGCATCATGGTACCGCGGTGCGTTGCGCCATTCAGTTCCTGGTGTACCAGGTTGGAAATGCATTTTACCTCGGTGCACACCATTTTTTTTATTTGCTTCATTTGGCTGGAACAGAGCCTCCTTTTTTGTTAGGATGCTAACAATTATACTGCGCTTTGCAAGGGAATGCAATCGTCAAGTTTTACAAGAATGTAGCATCAATGAAAACAATTTGTGAACAACTCGGTGGGGCATATTTCACATCTTTTCTGCCCAAATCTCTGCTACTCTGCGCCTATTATTCCGGCCCGCCCTATGGTATAATAAAATTGTATAACCATAAGGAGGAACTTACTGTGAAAAGGAATCTGCTTTACCGCTGTTTTCCGGCGTTTTTGCTGGCGCTGCTGGCGGTTGTGATGTTGGCGCTGCTGCCCGCGTGCGGGCAAATTACTACCCTGCCCATGGGAGAAGAGGATCTGCCCGTTCAGGAAAATGAAACGCTGCTTGCGGAAGACGGCATTTGTTCTACGCCGGAAGAAGTGGCGGAATATCTGCATATTTATGGGCATTTGCCGCAAAATTACCTGACCAAGCAGGAGGCCAAAGCGCTTGGCTGGGATGCCTCCCAGGGAAACCTGTGGGAGGTGGCCGAGGGAAAATCCATTGGCGGGGATCGCTTTGGCAACCGGGAAGGCCAGCTGCCGGAAGCAGAGGGGCGCACCTGGTACGAGTGTGATGTGAACTATGAGGGCGGCTTTCGCGGGGCGGAACGCCTGCTTTATTCCAATGATGGGCTAATCTACTATACCAATGACCATTATCAAAGCTTTACCCTGCTGTATGGGGAGGAGGAAACCGCATGAAAGAGATTTACCTGGAGGGCCGGTGCATGATAGAACGCACCGCCGCGCATGCCGAAATAAAGGAAAAACTTTCGCTGCCGGAATACTACGGCGCAAATTTGGATGCCCTATGGGACTGCCTGACCGAATGGGGGGAAGAAACCACCATTACGTTCGGTCACCCTGGCGCCATGCTTTCCGCCCTGCGGGAATATGGCTGCCGCCTGCTGATGACCTTTTTTGAAGCCGAAAAGGAAAATCCGGCGCTGCACATTGTTATTGGCTCCCACACCCCACACCGAATGGAGGAAACCGAATGAGTGCTGTTCATTTCCCGGCGAATTTTGCTCTGGGGGCGGCTTCCGCGGCTACCCAGATTGATGGCGACTGCAAAGAGAGCAACTGGTACGAATGGTACCAAAAAGGCAAGATAAAAGATAACAGTGATCCCAATATCGCAACGGACCATCGCGGCCATCTGGAGGAAGATACCCGCCTGATGGCCGAAATGGGAATTTGCCACTATCGCTTTGGCCTGGAATGGGCTCGGTTGGAGCCGCAGGAGGGCCAGTTTTCGCAGGAAGAGATGGAAAAGGTGCGGGAGGAAATTACCCTGCTGCACCAAAACGGCATTCACGTGCTGCTTACCCTGCATCATTTCTCCAATCCTCTGTGGTTCGAGCATCAGGGCGGCTTTTTGAACCCCAAGGCAGTGGAACAATACCTTGCCATGGTGGAATTTGCTGTCCGCCATTTGGGCGATCTGGTGGAGGAATATGTTACCATCAACGAGCCGAATGTCTATGCGGTTTGCGGCTATTTGGGGGCAGGGTTCCCTCCCGGGGAGTTTAATATGCCCCATGCCCTGCGGGTGATGAAAGTAATGGGAGAGTGCCACCGCCGGGCCTACCGCCTGATCCATAATATCCATAAGGAACTGGGCTATGCCGAACCCAAGGTGGGGCTTGCCATGCATATGCGCGCTTTTGTGCCGTACAATGCCAAAAATCTGTGGCACCGCCTGGCTTGCCGTATTTCGGAATACAATTTCCAAACGAAACTGAACAAGACTTATATGCTGGACCCCGATGGCCCTTACGCTGATTTCTTGGGTCTCAATTATTATGCCCGCACCGCCACTTCCGGCCTGGGGGATGGCACGCTGCCCCATGTACCGGTCAATGATCTGGGCTGGGAGATCTACCCGGCCGGCATTGTGGAGTGCTGCCAAAAGCTCCACGCCCTTCTGCCGGAATTGCCCATTTACATCACCGAAAACGGTACCGCCGATAATAATGATGCTTTCCGTCGCCGCTATCTTTATGAGCACCTCAAGGCACTTTCGGAAAGCGGCCTGCCCGTCACCCGCTATTATCACTGGTGCTTTGTGGATAACTTTGAGTGGTTGGAAGGCTTTACGGCCCGTTTTGGTCTGGTTCACTTCGATACCGAGACGCATCAGCGCACCATCAAAAAGAGCGGTGCCTTCTATGCCCGCATGATTGCCGAACATGGCATTACCGAAGAGATGGCGGCAGAGGCAGAAAAGGAGGAATATCCCCATGGCTGATACCCCTTGGTGGAAGCAAAAAGTTATTTATCAAATTTATCCCATGAGCTTCTGCGATAGCAACGGGGATGGCATTGGCGATCTGCCCGGCATCATTTCCCGGCTGGATTATCTGCAGAAGCTGGGCGTTGGGGCTTTGTGGCTTTCGCCGGTTTATCCCTCTCCCAATAAGGATAACGGCTATGACATCAGCGATTACTGTAATATCCATCCCAATTACGGTACGATGCAGGATATGGATACCCTCATCGCGGAAGCAAAAAAGCGGGACATCCGCATTATTATGGATCTTGTCATTAACCACACCAGCGATCAGCATGAATGGTTCCAGAAGAGCCGCCGCCGCATAGAACCCTACACCGATTATTACATCTGGCGAAAAGGGGAAAAGGGCAAAAAGCCCACCAACTGGGGCAATTTCTTCGGCGGAGATTGCTGGGAGTACGATGACCTGCGCGGGGAATATTATCTCCATCTTTTTGCCAAAGAACAGCCCGACCTCAACTATCACAATGAAGCAGTCATCGAATCGATGGAAGAAGTGATGCGTTTTTGGCTGGAGCGGGGTGTGGCAGGCTTCCGCTGCGATGTCATCAATATCATCTATAAGGAAGCCATCAAGAATGGCAAGTGGCGTCCCGCCCTCACTGGCAGCGAGTATTATCTTTCCACCCCTGGCTGCCATCGGGTGCTGCACCGTCTCCATGAGGATGTGCTTGCCAAGTATGATGCCTTTACAGTAGGAGAAACGGTCTTTGTTACACCAAAAATGGCGGATGACCTGGTCAATCCCGCCCGCGGTGAACTTTCCACTGTGTTTGCTTTTGAGCACATGGAAACTGACTGTTATAAAATCAAATGGTTCCTGCGCCGGTTTAGCCCGGATCGCTTTTTTGCCTGCCTGACCAAGTGGCAGAAGGCTCTCCCGTGGAACACCGTCTACCTGGAAAACCACGATCAGCCGCGTTCGGTTTCCCGCTATGGCAATGATACCGAATACCACGAGGAAAGTGCCAAGGCGCTGGCTACGCTTGTTCTAACCTTGCGGGGAACTCCGTTCCTGTATGAGGGTCAGGAGATTGGCATGACCAATTTCGATTTTCCCGATATGGAAAAGGTACGGGACGTCGAATCCATCAATATCTGGAACATGGGCAAGCAGCTGCATCTGCCGCGTTCTCTGCGCTGGCGCATGATAAAAACCAAGAGTCGCGATAATGCCCGTACCCCTATGCAGTGGGAGGATCGCCCCAATGCTGGTTTTACTACCGGGACGCCGTGGCTTTCGGTCAATGGCAATTATCCCCGCATCAATGCGGCAAAGCAGGAAAATGACCCTCATTCGGTCCTTACTTATTACCGGCAGTTGATCGCCTTCCGCAATGGCAGTGAGACCCTGCAGGCAGGAGATTTTACCGAGCTGTACCGCAGGGATGGAGTTTATGCCTACCGCCGCAACCGAAAGGACGAAAGCCTTACCGTTGTTATCAGCCTTTCGGCCGAGGAGCGCCCCAATCCTGCTTCGGGTGCCGTTGTCTTTTCCAATTACGACCGGCAGGAAAATCCTCCCCGCCTTTCTCCTTACGAGGCGCTGATTCTGCGGGAGGTGTAAGCCATGAAGCAGATTACCCAGCGGGAAAATGTTTTCCTGCTCCAAACAGAACACACCGCCCTGCTGCTGCAAATAACCAGGTATGGCCATGTGGAACTGCTGCATTACGGCTCTCCGGTTTCGATGGGGGATGCTCCCGCATTGTCGGCGCGCCGCACCATGCCGTACGGCAGTCAGGTAATGTACACCGAAGAGGCCCCGACCTATTGCCTCGATAATATTCCGCTTCTCTGGTCGGGGGTTGGCAAAGGCGATTTCCGAACTCCGCCAATGGAACTGGAACTGCCGGATGGTACCCTCACCACCGATTTTATTTATCAGGGCTGTACCCTTCGCGCCGGTACTTTGCCTACGGTGGGGCTGCCCGCCGCCTACGATGAAACAGGCCGGGCGGAAACGCTGATCCTTTCTTTTCAGGAAAAGAAATTTGCCCTGCGGCTGGAACTGATTTTCACCGTTTTTCCCGCGGCCGATGCCATCACTCGCCGAACTGTTCTCTATAATGATGAAACAACCCCCATCACCATCCGCCGCTTGATGAGCCAGCAGATCGATCTCCCTCAGCGGGAATATAAAATGCTTACCCTCGATGGCGATTGGATCAGCGAAACGCACGTCCATACCCGCCCGGTGCAGCCGGGGCGGCTGGTCAATGAAAGCACCACCGGTTCTTCCTCCAATCGGCACAATCCCGGCGTGATCCTAATGGAGCAGGGAACAGGGGAAAATACGGGCCTTGCCTATGGCTTTAATCTGCTGTACAGCGGCAGCCACTATACTGCAGTGGAGCGTTCCCCACGTGATTTTGTCCGGATTGTCTCCGGCATTCAGCCGCAGGGCTTTTGTTGGCGGCTTCCCTCCGGCGAAATGTTCCGTACGCCGGAGGCAGTCATGACAGTCTCCCATGAGGGGTTAAATGGTGTCAGCCGCCATTTCCACTGCTTTGTGCAGCAGCATATTCTGCGCGGAGACTGGAAAGAAAAACCTCGTCCGGTTCTGCTCAATAATTGGGAAGCCCATTTTTTCGATTTTACCGAAGCCAGATTGCTTTCTCTCGCCAAGCAGGCCAAAGCGGCCGGCGCCGAACTGTTTGTTTTGGATGACGGTTGGTTTGGCGAGCGCAACAGCGATACAGCAGGTCTGGGCGATTATACGGTCAACCGGAAAAAACTCCCCGGTGGCATGGAGGGCCTGGCGCAGAAGATTACAGCGATGGGCCTTCGCTTCGGCCTATGGTTTGAACCGGAATCCGTTAATCCGGAGAGCGAGCTGTACCGTACCCATCCGGAGTGGGCCCTACAGCAGCCGGGACAGCAGCCCGCTCTGGGGCGCCATCAGCTTTTGCTGGATCTCACCCGCCCGGAAGTAAGGGATTATATCGTCCACCACATCACCCATCTGCTCGATCATTGTCCCATCACCTATGTTAAGTGGGATATGAACCGCCATATGAGTGATCTCTACTCGGCGGTCACGCCCGGCGGGGAACTGCCCCACCGTTATATGTTGGGCCTTTATGAGGTGCTGGACCGCATTTTTACCCCCCGTCCGCACATCCTGCTGGAAAGCTGTTCCTCCGGCGGCAACCGTTTCGATTTAGGAATGCTGTGTTATTCGGCGCAGATCTGGGCCAGCGATGATACCGATCCCATCGAGCGTCTTTCCATTCAGGAGGGCCTCAGTTATTTCTATCCGCCCTGCACCATGGGGGCTCATGTTTCGCAGTCTCCCCATCAGCAAACGCTGCGGCCCACGCCGCTTTCTACCCGTTTTAATGTTGCTGCATTTGGCGCATTGGGGTACGAGCTGGATCTGGGCGAGCTCTCTCCACAGGAGAAAAAGCAGATTGCCGCACAGATTGAATGGTATAAAAAATACCGCACCACCCTGCAGTACGGCAATTTCTATCGTATCCCCACCCGCCGGCAGGAGCTCATCAGCTGGGCAGCCCTCTCGCCGGATAAAAAACAGGCGGTCATCCTGTTGGCCCAGAAGCTTTGCACCGCTGCTCCGCCGGCAGATTATCTTACGGTACCGGGTTTGCAGCCGGATGTCCGGTATCGGGTTACTGCCGTACCGCAGCAGGTTGCGGTGGCTCGCTTTGGCGGCCTTGTCAAGCATATTGCTCCGGTCAAACTTTCCGCTGATGGTCTGGTGCTCCGCACCGTAAATCGCCTTTATTCTCTGCCGGATGGTCCCTTTACGGCAGAGGTCTCCGGCGCGGCGCTGGCACAGGGAATTCCGCTCAACGATCAGTTCCTTGGCACCGGCTACCAGGAAGAACTTCGCCTTTGGGGGGATTTTGGCTCCCAGTTATATCTCGTCGAATCGCTCGATGAAAATGAGGAGGATCACACCAAATGAACAAACTGGATAGAAGAAATATGATTTTCTTCGGCCTTGGCACTATTGGGCGGGATATGTTTTACGCCTTTGAAGCCAATGCCCTCATCTACTACCTTTCCAATGTTCTCAGCCTGCCGCTGGGCGTCTTTGTGGCCACCAGCATGGCTTTTACCGTTCTGCGGGTATTCGATGCCCTGAATGACCCTTTGATGGGATTGCTGGTGGATAATACCCGCTCCCGCCATGGCCGCTTTAAGCCGCCTATGGCTCTGGGTGCGGTTGCCGGCGGCGCCTGCTATCTGGTCCTTTTTGCCGATTTTGGTTTGCGGGATTATTGGTTTGTGGCGGTGTTTGCCATTGCCTATATCCTGTGGGATATCTTCTATGGCCTGAATGACATCGCCTATTGGTCCATGCTGCCCTCCCTTTCGGTAGAACAGAAAACCCGCGAAAAGATGGGCGCTTTTGCCCGTATCTGTGCCAATATCGGTATGTTTTCCATCATGGTTGGTTGGGAACCCATTACCTCCGGTATGGGCAATACTCCCAAGGCATGGTTCACCGTGGCGCTGGCCGTCACCATTCTCATGCTGCTGTTCCAGCTCTTTACGCTGTTCGGCGTCAAGGAACGCCAGGATATGTTCCGCCGCGAGGAGGAAAAGACAACCTTGCGCGGAATGTGGGAAGTCCTTACCAAAAATGATCAGCTTCTCTGGACCACGCTGGCTATGTCGCTCTTTAATATCGGTTATATGAGCACCACCACCATGGCCATCTATTATATGCAGTATGTTTACGGCAATAAGGATATGTACGCGGTGCTGGCCGCGGTTGTCGGCGTGGCGCAGCTGCTGGCTTTGGTCATCTTCCAGTCCTTTTCCAAGCGGATGCCGCGTGAAAAACTGTATCTGCTTGCCACTGTCCTCGTCATGATCGGTTATGCCATCTTCTTCTTTGCCGAAGTCAGCATTGTGCTTATTGCGGTGGGGGCCCTGTTCATTTTCATCGGTCAGGCATTTATTCAGCTTCTTATGCTCATGTTCCTGGAGGATACCATTGAGTACGGCCAGTGGAAAAACGGCAAGCGCAGCGAGAGCATCACCCTTTCGGTGCAGCCCCTCATCAATAAGATCGGCGGTGCCGTTTCCATGGGGATTACCAGCCTGATGCTGGTGTGGTCGGGCATCAAGGTGGGAGAAACCGCAGCGGATAGCATTTCCGCCGGCGGGCAGCTCACCGTTAAACTCATGATGATTGTCCTGCCGGTTGTATTTATTTTGGCAGGCTACATTATCTACCGCTGCAAATTTAAAATCAACAAGGAAATGTATGATCGCATCATCAGCGATTTGCAGGCTCGCGGCGAACTCCATGCCGAACCGACAGAAACCATCGAAGCAGTCGAAACGGTCGAAATAGAGATCACCAAAGAGTAATAATCCACAAAAATACGGCTCCTTACCCATTCCAGGGCAGGGAGCCGCTTTTGATTTATATTGCTGTTGCTGCGGTTTCTTGCCGCCTTTTCACCGCGGTTATATAGCGCGAATGCCCTCGCAATCTACCGCCAGCTCCATAATGTGCCAATGGTGCTCCAAATGCTCGCACGCTTTAGCATAGCGCATGGCAAAGGTCTCGTCGTCGGTCAGTGCCAGTAGGGTAGGGCCTGCCCCGCTGATGCAGAAAGCAATCGCCCCGCATTGTTCCGCCGCTGCTTTTACCTTGCCATATTCCGGGATGAGTTTTTCCCGGTAGGGCTGGTGCAGCCGGTCGCGCAGCGCCAGGGCAATCAATTCCCGGCTGCCGCTGCCCAGCGCTCCGGCCAGTACTGCCGCATGGGAAGCATTATACACCGCATCTGCGAAAGGCACATCTTTCGGCAATACACTGCGTGCCGCATGGGTGCTTAGCTCAAAATCCGGTATCGCTGCGACCCAGCGCAGGGCAGGGGAAAGCGGCAGCTTTACGGTTCTGGGCTTTCCGTCTTCCACAAGGCTTGCGGTCAGACCGCCGTAAATAGCCGGCGCCAGGTTATCCGGGTGCCCCTCAATCTCATTGGTTACCTCCAGCAGCTTGTCGCAGGTAAGGGAAGCGCCATGCAGCAGGTTGGCGGCGGCTGCTCCCCCTGCAATCAGCGCGGCGCTGCTGCCCAGTCCGCGGCATACGGGAATATTAGCTCGAATATCCAGTGCCAGCCCTTCCTGGGGCAATCCCAGCCGCTTTAATACGGCGCGGTAGCCCTGCACCGCCAAATTTTCTTCATTCTGGTACTGTTCCGGACAGCCGGTGATCACAAGCTTGCCGGCCGGCAGTACCTCGCAGGTAATTTCATTATACAGCGCCAGTGCGCAGCCCATGCTGTCAAAGCCCGGCCCAATATTGGCCGTGGTGGCCGGCACCCGTACGGTGATCTTGTCCATTTCAGCCCTCCATCTTGCGGCGCACATAGTCGGCCATTTCGTTTACTTCTATGCAGTCATGGTGCAGTACCGGCAGTATTTTCAGCTCCGCCAGGGGAGCGGGTACCGGTACACCGGTCAGTGTTTGCAGCTCTGCCATTGCAGCAAAGGCATCTTCCGGCACCGCCTGCCCCAGGGCTGCCAGCACCGCCGGTGCAAATTTATACGGCGAAGCGGTACTCAGTACCACCGTTTGGCCGCTCAATTCAGCCCTATGCTGGTCTGCTACTGCCCAGGCCACTGCCGTATGCGGGTCCAACAGATACCGTTCCTGCCCCCATACCGTTTTTATTGTTTGGGCCGTCATTGTGTCATCACAGCACCCGCATAGGAAAGTCCCCTGAATTTTTTGCAGCAGATCGCCCTCAATTTGGTACCAGCCCTGTTCGTTCAGCTCACGCATTTTTTCGGCGACCATTTCGGCATCGCCGCCGCTGGCCAGGTACAGCAGGCGCTCCAGGTTGCTGGAAACCAGAATATCCATCGAAGGGGAAGTGGTCTTATAAAAGGGCCGCCGCCGGTCGTATTTCCCGGTCAAAAGGAACTCCGTCAGCACGTTGTTGGCATTGCTGGCGCACAGCAGCTTGCCCACCGGCAATCCCATGCACTTGGCAAAATAACCCGCTAAAATATCCCCAAAATTGCCGGTCGGCACCGAAAAATTCACCGGTTCAGTCGGGTCTATTTTCCCCGCGCGGCAAAGCGTTGCCCAGGCGTACCAATAGTAGATAATCTGCGGGGCCAGCCGCCCGATATTGATGGAATTGGCGCTGGAAAGTGCCGCTTTTTCCGTAGGCTTTACTTCGGCGAAAATATGCTTTACTCCGGTCTGTGCATCATCAAAATTGCCGCGCACCGCCGCCACCGAAACATTTTTTCCGCGCTGCGTTATCATCTGCTGCTCCTGTATTTTGCTTACGCCATCTTTGGGGTAAAATACCACAATGGAGGTACCGGCTACATCGCAGAATCCTTCCAGTGCCGCTTTGACGGTATCACCGCTTGTCGCAGTCAAAATAACGGTTTCTGTTTCATCATTCAGCAGCTTTTTGGCACCGGTAATCAGGTACGGCAGCAGCGAGAGCGCCACATCTTTAAAGGCGCAGGTTGGTCCATGGAACAGCTCCAGTACATGATAGTCGCCGGCCATAACCAGCGGTGTTACTTCGGCGGTGTCAAATTTTCCGTAAGCTGCTGCGATCATTGGCCGCAGCATTTCCGGGGTGTAATCCGGCAGCAGCCGCTCCAGTACGGCTTCCGCCATTCCGGCAAAGTCCTTCTGCAGCATTTCGGAAGGATCCAGCGGCAGGGCGGCAGGGTCGCACAGGTACAGCCCGCCATCGGGCGCTATGCCGCGCAGCACCGCTTCAGCGGGGCTGGCCGTTTGTTTATGATTTCTGGTGCTGTTATATTGCATGGGGGTCTCCTTTTCTGTATCGCTATGCCGGGCAAAAGAACCCCCGGCAAGTCTTGCTTTCTATCTTTCCATATGATATACTGTTTTCCGACGAAAAACAAGTGATTTTTATAGAGAAACAATCGTTTCTCTATAAACGACACTTTTTACAGGAGGAAAAAGAATATGGTAGTTGCCCTTCTTGGCCACGGAACGGTTGGCGGCGGTGTATATGAACTGCTGAAGAACCGCAGCGATATTACAGTAAAGTATGTCTTGGACCGCAGTCCCATTGCCGAATTGGGAGCTGTATCGGTCACCGATTTTTCCGCAATTTTGAATGATGGGGAAGTGGATACCGTTGTGGAGGTCATGGGCGGCTTGGAACCGGCCCATGAATATGTAGCGGCCGCTATGCGCGCCGGTAAAAATATTGTCACCGCCAATAAGCAGCTGCTCGCAGCCCATTATGATGAGCTAACCGCCCTTGCCAAAGAAACCGGTGTCGGTTTCCGCACTTCGGCTGCGGTTGGCGGCGGCATTCCCTGGCTGCCCAATCTGCAGCGGCTTAAGCGTCTCGGCGCCGTCAATGAAATCTGCGGCATTATGAATGGCACCACCAATTATATCCTTAGTACCATGCACAAAAAGGGCTATGATTACGAAAGCGTCCTGCACGATGCTCAAAGTTTCGGATATGCCGAAGCGGATCCCACTGCCGATATTGAAGGCTACGATATTCAGCGTAAGCTTATGATCAGCGCGAATATCGCCTTTGATGCCAGCCTGACCAAACAGCAGGTGCCGGCCGCCGGGATTGCTGGTGTTACCCGGGAAGACATTGCCGGATTCAATGAAATGGGTTATGTCTGCAAGCTGTATGCTACGGCAAAACGTGTCGCCGATGGTGCGGTTCTTGCAGTGGTGGAACCAACCCTATTTAAGGCAGAAACACTGGAAGCTGCCGTTCCCGCCAATTACAATCTCATTACCGCTGTTTCGGAATACGCCGGCCGGCAAAGCTTCTTTGGCGAAGGGGCTGGCCGCTGGCCCACTGCCGCCGCCGTCGTGCAGGATCTTCTCGATCTCTGTGAGCGCAAACAGGGTTTCTATACACAGCTGGCCCAACCGCTGCCCTCCAATAATATGTGCGAAGAGCGACGGTACTATGTCCGTTATATTGTAGATACCTGGTTTATGGATGGTTGTGTGGAAAAACGCTGGGGCAATGGCGTTCTTACCCGCCCGGTTTCTCCGGCGCAGATGCACTCCTGGTATGTGGAAGCCCGCCGTAACGATCCCGGCATTTTCTTTGCTGCGTTGCAGGGTTAAAAGAAAGGAACGCTTATCATGTTAAAAGTAGTTAAATTCGGCGGTTCCTCCCTGGCCGATGCGGCCCAATTCGAAAAAGTCCGCCAGATTGTCACGGCGGATCCTGCCCGCCGGGTTGTGGTTGTTTCCGCACCCGGCAAGCGCTTTTCTGCCGACCACAAAATTACCGATCTTCTCTATCTCTGCCACGCACATCTGCAGTACGGCGTCAGTGCCGAAGGCATCTTCCGCATGGTGGCGGAGCGCTACCGCTCCATTGCGGCCGATTGCGGCCTCTCCACGGATATCGATCAGCAGCTTTCTGCCCTCTACGAGAAAATGCAGCAGGGCATCAGCCAGGATGAACTGGTCTCCCGCGGGGAGTATTTTGCTGCCCGCCTCATGGCGGAATACCTCGGCTTCGATTTCCTCGATGCTGCCGAGTGGCTCCAGTTTTCCTTCGATGGCCAAATTGACCGGGAACATTCTTACGAAGCGCTTCGCCGCATCGCAGAGGATCGCAGCGTGGTCATTCCCGGCTTTTACGGCGTCATGCCGGATGGCCATATTAAGGTGCTCAGCCGGGGCGGCAGCGATGTGACCGGTGCTTTGGCAGCAGCGGCATTGGGTGCCGATGTATACGAAAACTGGACCGATGTTTCCGGTATTCTCATGGCGGATCCCCGTATCGTGGAAAATCCCCGTCCTATTGAGCGCATTACCTACAATGAGCTGCGGGAGCTCAGCTACATGGGGGCGCAGGTCCTGCACGAAGCCAGCGTTTTCCCGGTTCGGCAGGCGGATATTCCGCTCAATATCCGCAATACCAATGATCCGGGTCATCCCGGTACCCTCATCCGGGAGCATTTTGAGGACGAGTTGGAAAGCGAAAAGAACCGCTTTATCACCGGTATTGCTGGCCGCCGCAATTTCTCCATCATCACGATGGCGAAAAACGGTTTGTCCTCCACCGTTGGCAGTCTGCGTCGGGTATTGGAAGTGTTTGAACGGCATAATCTGAATGTGGAGTACACTCCTTCCGGTATTGATAGCGTCTCGCTGGTGGTGCAGAGCGGTAAGGCCGCGTCCTGCCTTTATTCCGTATTGGGAGAATTGCAAAAGGAATTTCGCCCGGATAAATTACAGGTAGCAGAAAATATCTCCATTGTGGCAGCGGTTGGCCGTAAGATGGCATTCCGCCCGGGCATTTCCGGCAAAATTTTTGCCGCTCTGGGTGAAAACGGCATCAGTATCCGCATGATCAGCCAGGGACCGGAAGAACTCAATATCATTGTGGGAGTAGATAACGCCGACTTTGAAAAAACGGTGCGTGTACTTTACGAAAGCTTTGTCCGATGATCGAGAGGAGAGAATACGCCATGAAAAATCCGAATGTGACTATACTGGGCGCCACCGGCGCTGTGGGCCGGGAAATGCTCAAAATCTTAGAGGAACGCCGCTTCCCCGTAGGGGAACTGCGCTGTTTGGCCAGTGCCCGCAGTGTCGGAAAAAAGCTGCCCTTTGCCGAGCAGGAGATCATCGTGGAGGAGGCAACCGAAACCGCTTTTGCCGGGGCGGATATTGTGCTGGGAGCAGCGGAAAATGATATTGCCCGCCGTTTTGCACCTGCCATCAAGGCGGCCGGTGCAGTATTTATCGATAATTCCAGTGCCTTCCGTCTGGAACCGGAAGTTCCGCTGGTTGTTCCGGAAATCAACCCGGAGGACGCCCTGAATCATCATGGCATCATTGCCAATCCCAACTGTTCCACCATTATTACGGTCGTGGCCGTCGCAGCTTTGCGCCGCCTGTCGCCCATTCTTACCATGAATGCAGCCACCTATCAGGCGGTTTCCGGCGCCGGTGCCGGCGGCCCGGTGGAACTGGAAACCGAAGTGGATGCCCTGTATAAAGGCGAGCCGGTACAGCCCCATGTATTCCCATATCAGATCGCCTACAATCTGATCCCCAAAATTGGCAGCCCATCGTATGAAGGCTACACTTCCGAGGAAATGAAACTTCAGAACGAAGGCCGCAAAATCCTTCACTTGCCGGAAATGAAGGTCAGCTGCACCTGCGTACGGGTGCCGGTTGTGCGTTCCCACTCCATCGCGGTTACGGCTCGTTTTGAGCGTCCCATTTCGGTAGAGGAAGCCCGCGCAGCCATCGCAGCGGCTCCCGGCTGCCGCCTGGTCGATGACCTTCCGCAAGATATTTACCCCATGCCGTTGGATACCAGCGATCAGGATCTTGTTTATGTCGGCCGCATCCGCCCCGATCTTACCGATCCCAATGGGCTTTGCCTGTGGTGCTGCGGTGATCAGATCCGCAAGGGTGCCGCAACCAATGCCGTTCAGATCGCAGAGATTCTTCTTTAATTGCTTCATTTTCGCCGTCTCCGCATTAGGGGCGGCGAATTTTCTTTTTGTTCATAATTTTTTGTGAATTTCCTCTTGACAAAAGCCCTTCTATACGCTATTCTAAATTCAGAACAACGCAAACGGGAAATGCGTTGTGCTCCTAATGATTTGCTTCACCAGAAAAACTTATGCAGAAAAAGGGCACGCGGGCTCACCACCGTGTGTCTTTTTTTGTTGTCTTTAGCGTTCCATTTATTCATATAAAATGGAAACTAAATTTAGTCAGATAAATCCAGAAAATAAGAAAAACAGCTTACCAGTTGTAAACTTACTTTTAAATTTTGTGTGATCTGTACCAAATCACTGCAAAAAAGCGTCGTTTTGCCGGTATTAGTAGGGAAGTCTTTTTGTCCCGATAAACTTGCTGTTTCCTCCGGGCCAATTTTGTGGTACAATGCAGTTTGGATTACTACGAAATAAAATTCGACGCAAAATAGAAGGAGACCCCTTTATGCCGCAGCACGATAACCAAGCTTACCAGCAGCTCAAACACGCCATTCTGGAGCGGCGTTTTTCCAACCTCAACCCCATGCAGCGGGAAGCGGTCTATGCCGCGGAAGGTCCGGTTCTTATTCTGGCCGGGGCCGGCAGCGGAAAGACCACCGTCCTCATTCACCGCATTGCCAATCTGCTGCAGTATGGTTCTGCCTCTTCCCGGCAGGATGATATGCCCTACCTCAGCGAACAGGATTGGCATACCCTGGAACTCTGTGCCGCCGATGGCAGCTACATGGAACAGGCCGGCGCCCTTATAGCCCACGATGTCCCGGCTCCCTGGAATATTCTTGCCATCACCTTCACCAATAAGGCGGCCGGGGAACTTCGTTCCCGGTTGGCCGGTATGCTGGGCAGCCGGGGGGAGGAAGTTCATGCCGCTACGTTCCATGCGGCCTGTTCCCGCATTCTCCGCTCGGAAATTGAAGCCCTGGGCTATGGCAGTAATTTTACCATCTATGATACCGATGATTCGGTTCGGGTCATCAAGGATGCCATGGCGGAACTGAATATCAGCGATAAAAGCTTTGCGCCCAAGGCTCTTCTTGGCAATATTGGCCGCGCCAAAGATAAACTGCTTACCCCGGAGGGGCTGCGTCAATCGGCCGGCGATAATTTTGCCCTGCAGGTGACAGCCCGCGTCTACGGCCGCTACCAGCAAATGCTGAAAGACGCCAATGCACTGGATTTTGATGACATCATTCTGCTGACGGTAAAGCTGTTCCAGCAGTTTCCGGAGGTGCTGCAGAAGTACCAGCGCCGTTACCGCTACATCATGGTGGATGAGTACCAGGATACCAACCATGCCCAGTATCTTTTGGTCAGCCTGCTGGCAGGGGGACATGGCAACCTGTGTGTTGTGGGCGATGACGATCAAAGCATCTACAAGTTCCGCGGGGCCACCATCGAAAATATTTTGTCGTTTGAACAGCAGTTTGGCCAGACCAAGGTCATCCGCCTGGAGCAGAACTATCGCAGCACCGGCACCATTCTGGATGCCGCCAATGCCGTTATCAGCCGCAACAGCCAGCGAAAGGGCAAAACCCTGTGGACCCAGAACAGCAGGGGAGAGAAGGTGCTGTACCACAAGGCGGCCGATGAACAGCGAGAGGCGCATTTCATTGCTTCTACCATTCGCAAAAACCACGAAAAAGGCGCGAAATACAGCGACCATGCCATTCTGTACCGGATGAATGCCCTTTCCAGCACCATCGAGCAAATGTTCATTCGGCAGGGCATTCCGTACCGCATTATCGGCGGTCTTAAATTCTTCGACCGCAAGGAGGTCAAGGATATCCTGGCCTATTTGGCGGTGCTGAATAACCCCGATGACAGCCTGCGGCTCCGCCGTATCATCAATGAGCCCAAACGGGGCATTGGGGAAGCCACGCTGAATACCGCCCAGCAGGTGGCCGATAGCTTGGGACAATCGCTGTACCGGACCCTGCAGACGGCCGAAGAATATGTTCCACTTTCCAGTAAATCCCGCGCTTTGATGGAGTTTACAGCCATGATGGACGGCATTGCCGAAAGCATCGATGAGGTTCCGCTGATTGAAACACTGGAAGCGGTGCTGGAACAAAGCGGTTATGTGAAGGCGCTGGAGGCCAAAAACGATATGGAAAGCCGGGGCCGGCTGGAGAATATCGGCGAGTTAAAGACCACAGTGCTGAAATACATGGAGGAAACCGAAGAGCCCAGCCTTTCCGGCTTTTTGGAGGAGATTGCCCTCTATACGGATCTGGACACCCTTTCGGAAGACGATGATAAAGTCGTTATGATGACGCTGCACGCCGCTAAGGGCCTGGAATTTCCCTATGTTTTCATTACCGGCATGGAGGAAGGAATTTTCCCCGGGCAGCAGGCGATTTACGAGCCGAGTGAATTGGAAGAGGAACGCCGTCTGGCCTATGTTGGGATTACCCGGGCCAAAAAGGAACTGTACCTTACGGGGGCTGCGCAGCGGATGCTGTTTGGCCGGACAACCCGCAATCGGCCCTCCCGCTTTATTGGCGAAATACCGGCCGAACTGCTGAAAACCGAGGACGAAACCGAACGCTTTGGCAGCTATAGTACCGAGCGTACCGCTTTTGGCGGCAGAAGCAGCTATGGCAGCAGTTACAGCGGATATGGTTCTCGTCCAAGCGCAGCAGGACAAGCCCCAGGACCAGTCGGGAACAATTCTTCTGCGCCCCGCCCTAAGGCAGCGGCCCCGGCCGAGCCGTTTAACCTGAAAACCGGCGACCGGGTTTACCACAAAACATTTGGAGAGGGCTCCATTCTTAAAATTGAGCCGATGGGCGGCGATCATCTTCTTACCATTCACTTTGATAGCGTGGGGGCCAAGCGGCTGATGGCCACCTTTGCCCGCCTGGAAAAACGATAATATTCTGCAAGGAGGAAATACTATATGCCAAAGGTCACTCTTATCACTCATACGCCGGATCCGGAAATGACCATTGCTTCGGCTGCGCGGTTGTGCTACAGCCCGGCAACCATTGCCCAGGTGCAGGAAAAGCTGACCCCGGAAAAAGCCGGCGAATTTGTAGAAATGCTGGCGGGGTTGGGTCACCAGAGCCCCATTGAGCACGCTGTTTTTACATTTGGTATTGAAGGGGTAAGCCGCGCCCTGCTGGCGCAGATTACCCGGCACCGCATTGCTTCTTTTAGCGTGCAAAGCCAGCGGTATGTCCGGGAAAATGACTTTGAGGTGGTGGTGCCGCCCCAGATTGCCGAAATACCGGAAGCCCGGGCCGAATTTGAACTGGCGATGCAGGAAAGCATTGCCCACTACCAAAAAATTGCCGAGCTGCTGAAATCCCGCCGGGAAAAAGAGCTGCTGGAGCAGGGACTTAGCCCCAAAGCGGCGGCCAGCCGCGCAGAGAAAACCGCCATTGAGGATGCCCGCTTTGTGCTGCCCAATGCCTGTGATACCAAGATGATTGTAACGATGAATGCCCGCAGTCTGATGAATTTCTTTGAGCTGCGGTGCTGCCAGCGTGCCCAGTGGGAGATTCGGGAAGTGGCAGACCAAATGCTGCAGCTATGCCTTGCAGTGGCGCCGCATCTCTTTAAAAATGCGGGCCCCGGCTGCGTAAGGGGCGGCTGCCCGGAGGGCAAAATGACCTGCGGAAAAGCCGCCGAAATGCGTGAAAAGTACGCCAAAATGAGGGAAGAAGCCCATGGATAAAAGAATACCGGTCTTTTTGCTGTGTTTGGCAGCGCTGGTACTGGCGGCGCTTAGCTTTTTGCGGCTGATGCAGGGAAAAGCAACGGAGAGTATGGGGCTTTTTATAGCTACGGCAGCGGTTCTCATCGCCGCTGTGGTGGTGTATCTCATTTACCGCAGCCGGAACCAGCGGGAATAAGGAGGACAAAAGATGGAACACCAACTGTATGTCATAGAAGGTCTGGATGGCAGCGGAAAAGCGACCCAGGCCGCCCTGCTTACCGAGTATCTTTCTGCCAAGGGGCTGCCCTGCCGAAAGCTTTCTTTTCCGGATTACAACGATCCTTCCAGCACGCTGGTCAAGATGTATCTCCATGGGGAGATCGGAACGCTGGAGGAGGTAAATCCTTACGGTGCGTCACTCTTTTTCACGGTGGACCGTTATGCCAGCTACTGCCGTCACTGGCGGCCGGATTATGAAGCGGGCAAAATACTGGTAGCGGATCGCTATTCCACCTCCAATATTCCGCACCAGATGTCCCGACTGCCCAAGGCGGAGTGGGATAGCTTCCTGGACTGGCTGTGCGATGTGGAATATAACAAAGCCGGCTTACCCCGTCCTACGGCAGTGGTGTACCTGGATGTAGACCCGGAGGTTTCCCGCCGGCTGCTCTCCGAGCGTTACCTCGGCGATGAAAGCAAGCGGGATATTCATGAAGCGGACTTTGCTTATCTGCAGCATTGCCGCGAAGCGGCGCTGTACGGCGCCGAAAAGCAGGGATGGATCCGGCTGAACTGCACCGAAAAGGGAGAAATGCTGCCCCGGGAAGTGATTGCCGAAAAGATCCGCACTGTGCTGAAGCTGTAAAATATAAAAATCAAGGAGTTTTATGCTGAATTTTAAACCGATTACCCTGGAATCGCGCTGTGATCTTCTGCCTTTCCTGGGGAAAAAACACCATAGCGCCTGTTACCAGAGTTTTGCTACCATGTACCTGTGGAGCGGTATTTATAAGACCCGGTACTGTATTACCGGGGAATGGCTATTTACCAAAAGCGGCAGCGAAGACGGTTATGGTTTTCCCTATGGAGATGGAGACCTGAAAGAGGGAATAGAGCTGCTGCGGCAGGATGCCAAAGAGAATGAAAAGCCGCTGTGGTTCTTTGGCCTGCTGGAAGAGCAAAAGGCCTGGTTGGAGCAGAAATACCCCGGCGAATTTACCTACGAGGCCAGCCGCGATGACGCGGAATATATCTATGAAGCAGAAAAACTGGCCACCTACGCCGGCAAAAAACTGCACGCCAAACGGAATTTCTGCAACCGCTTTGAGGCGGCGCACCCGGACTGGAAATTTGAGACGATTACCCGGGAAAATGTGGAGGCAGTGTTGGAATTCCACCGAAAGTGGCAGAGCGAAAATGAAGGTGCCGATGAAGGCCTGCACAAGGAGGGCTGCGTGGTACGCTGTGCCCTGCGGGAACTGGAAGAGCTGGAAATGACCGGCGGCGTACTGACCGCCGGGGGCAGAATTTACGGCTTTGCCATTGCCAGTATGATTAATGAAACCATGATGGACGAAAACATTGAAAAAGCGGATGGCGAAGAGCCCGGAGCCTACCCCATGGTGTGCCGGGAAATGGCCAGGATGATGAAGCAGAAGTATCCCGATCTGATTTTTATTAACCGGGAAGAAGACACCGGCGATGAGGGGCTGCGCCGCAGCAAGGAATCCTACTACCCGGTGATGCTGCTGGAAAAATACGTGACAAGAGAGGCCCAATAAGCCGGAAAGGAGCTGCCATGCCGCAAGTGACCTATGGGCCGGCCGAAGCCGGGGAAATTTCCCGTTTGCAGGAGATTTTTCTGCTGTGCTTTGGGGAGGAAGCGGCCGCAGAGATGAATTATATCTTTGAGCGGTACTGCCATGCCCTGTGGAGTGCAAAAGTAAATGAAATCCCTGCGGCGATGCTGGTAGCTATGCCGGTTGCCGTAGCCCTGCCCGGTGGGGAATATCCGGCGCGGTATTTCTATGGTGTGGCGACCCATCCGGAGGCCCGACGGCAAGGACTGTGCAGCGGATTGCTGGAAGCCTGCGGCCGATGGATGGCCCAACAGGGAGAAACGATGGTGCTGCTGCGGCCCGATAGCGAAAAGAACCGGAGGTTCTATGCAAAGCAGGGGTTTACCGATTGCAGCGCTGTGGGCAAGGGAAGCTTTTTTGCCAGCGATGGAACGGCATTGCCCGGTACACCGGCCGAACCGGAACAGTATGACGCCCTGCGGCGAAAATTTGCCCCCTGGGGGCTGCAGTGGGGACAAGAAGGCCTTGCTATTCAAAAAGGGTGGCTGCGGCTGTACGGCGGCGATTTGTGGCTGCTGGGCCTACCGGAAAAACCATTGGGCTGTGCTGCCGTAAGCCGGGAAGGGGAGATCCCTTTGGTTCGGGAGCTGCTTTGTGAAAAATCCGAGGCGGTTTTAGCGCTGGAAGGACTGTGCAAAGTCCTGGGATGCAGAGAACTGCATTTGGCGCTGCCGGAACCGGCCCCGGTGCAATGCCGGGAAGCGGCCCCTATGATGATGGTAAAAAAAGTGCGGGATATTGATTTGCCCAGCGCGATATATACCCCGCTGGCAATGGACTGATCAAACGGATCAATAAGGAGGAAATAACAATGACAGCTTATGTATTCCTGGCAGAAGGGTTTGAAGAAGTGGAGGCATTGACCCCGGTGGATATTCTGCGGCGGGGCGGCGTAACAGTAAAGACCGTTGGCATTGGCGGTAAAACCATCGCCGGCAGCCACGGTATTCCTGTGGTTTGTGATATTGCCGAGGAGGACGTGATCCCCGATGAGATCGATATGATGATTCTTCCGGGAGGGATTCCCGGCACCCCCAATCTGGGCAGCTCCCTGACAATCCAGGAGGGCCTGGCTTACGCGGCTCAGGAAAATTTGTGGGTGGCGGCCATCTGTGCAGCCCCCAGCGTGCTGGGCGAAAATGGGCTGCTGCATGGCCGTAAATATACCTGCTATCCGGGCTTTGAAAACGATGAAAAATACCATGGAACCTACACGGCAGCCCCGCTGCAGCAGGATGGTAAAATCATTACTGCCAATGGTGCAGGCAATGCCATGACCTTTGCACTGTACCTGCTGGCTGCCCTGCAGGGGGAAGAAAAGGCGCTGGAAGTGGGTCGTTCCATTCAGATAAAACTGTAAGCAGGAGAGGATAGCACCATGATAAGAAAAAAACCGGAAGTTCTGGCGCCGGCCGGAGACCGGGAGCGCCTGGAAGCCGCGCTGCGTTTTGGCGCAGATGCGGTCTATCTGGGCGGTAAGATGTTCAATATGCGCACTGGAACCAAAAGCTTTACCCAGGAGGAACTGGCGGAAGCGGTAAAACTGGTGCACCAGCAGGGCAAGCGTTTGTATCTGACCTGCAATACCCTGCTGAACAATGAGGAAGTAGAACAGCTGCCCCGCTATTTGGCCGAAGTGCATGAAATTGGCGTAGATGCTGCCATTGTAAGCGATATGGGCGTACTGATGACCGCCCACCGGCAGATCCCGGATCTGGAACTGCATATTTCAACCCAAGCAGGAGTAACCAACTGGCTGACTGCAATGGAGCTGTACCGGTTGGGCGCCAGACGGGTGGTGCTGGCCCGGGAGCTTCCTCTTTCCGAAATAGAGGGGGTGTGCAGCCGCGTGCCGGAGGATATGGATGTGGAAGTTTTTGTACATGGGGCCATGTGCGTTAATTTTTCCGGCCGCTGCCTGCTGTCCCAGTACCTCACCGGACGGGATGCCAACCGCGGCGCCTGTACCCAGCCCTGCCGCTGGAAATACGCCTTGATGGAGGAAAAACGTCCAGGCCAGTATTACCCGGTGGAAGAGGACGGCAAGTATAGCTATATTATGAATGCGAAGGATCTTTGCCTTATTGAACACCTGGATCGACTGGCCGAAGCCGGTGTAACCTCCTTTAAAATCGAGGGACGGGCCAAATCGGCCTATTATACAGCGGTGACGGTGGGGGCCTACCGAACAGCCACTGATTTGATGTGGCAGGACCCGGAGCACTATATCTGCCCCGAATGGCTGCGGGAAGAAGTGACCAAAGTAAGCCACCGGGATTACAGTACCGGCTTTCTGTTTGGCGCACCGGAAAACGGCCAGTGCTACGAAAGCGGCGGATATATCCGCCGGTGGGAAGTGGCCGGCGTTGTGACCGGCTACGATGCGGAAAATCACCGTTTGCTGTGTGTGCAGAGAAATAAATTTGCGGTAGGGCAGCCGCTGGAACTGGTTTTGCCGCTGCAGGGCATAAAGACCTTTACTCCAGAAAGATTGTACAATGCCGAAGGGGAGCCGGTTGAGAGTGTACCCCATGCTGCGACGCCCTTTATGATGGATTATCCGGAACCGCTGCCGGAGGGAACACTGCTGCGCATGGCGGTGGAATAAACCGCAAAAGGAGGGAGCAGAATGCCTATGTGGAGACAGGAACCGGCCTGCAAAGATTACCTGTGGGGAGGAGAACGGCTGCGGGACAAGTATCACATCGAAAGCAGCTGCAAACCGCTGGCAGAAGCCTGGATGCTGAGCTGCCACCCCGACGGGCTGAGCCGCCTGGCCGAAGGAGAATGGCAGGGGATGACGCTGCCGCAGGCGGCCAAATGCTACAAAGGAAATTTCTTTGGAACGCGGTGTGCGGAATTTGAGGAATTCCCGATGCTGGTGAAGCTGATTGACGCCAAGAAGGATCTTTCGGTGCAGGTGCACCCGAATGATGCCTATGCCCACCGGGTGGAACACCAAAACGGAAAAGCGGAGATGTGGTATGTGATGGAAGCGGCGCCGGGGGCGGCCCTTTACTATGGCTTTCGCCGCGCTGTGACCAAAGAGGAAATACAGAACAGCCTGAAAAATAATACCCTGACAGAGCTGCTGCACCGGG
>DMMB01000004.1:33889-64431 GCA_003453215.1 Oscillospiraceae bacterium
AAAAAAAGGCGATGTTTTTTATATTCCGCCGGGGACGGTACACGCCCTGGGCGCCGGGGTATTGATTGCAGAAATCCAGCAGAATTCCAATGTGACCTACCGCCTGTATGACTATGGCCGGTTGGGCGCCGATGGAAAGCCGAGACCGCTGCATATGGAACAATCGCTGGAGGTGCTAACCCCCGGCCCGGTAGAAAAGAACTGGGATTTTGGCGGGCATCTGGGAAGGCACCGAAACTTTACCGTCGATCTTCTGCAGAAAGAGGCCAAGGGCTGCTGCAATGGCGAGAGCTTTGCCGGGCTGCTGGTAACGGCCGGGGAGGGCGAACTTTCCTGCGGCAGCGAGACAAAAATAGTGCGGGCAGGAGAATGCATCTTTTTGCCGGCCGATGCAGGAGAATGGCGGCTGCAGGGCCAGGCAACGGCTTTGCTATGCTATCTTGGCGAAATGATTGCATGAAGAAAATGACTGTGGTATAATATTCCGCGGAAAAAGCCGGGCTTTAAACTCCCCACAAGGAAAGCCGGGCGAAGAAAGGATATGAAACAGATGGTAGTCAATCCAGGAAAAAATGAAATAATTGAGGTGGAGGGCAAGCAGTACCGCCGCCTGTGCATTAAAACGCATGTTATCACCGATGCGGATCGCATCATTGATGTAGTAAATAAATATGCGGCCCCCGAAATGCAGGAGGGCGATATCCTGTTTATTACGGAAAAAGCGGTTGCCTGCACCCAGAAACGTGCTATCCCGATGAAAGATATTAAGCCCCGGCCGCTGGCAAAGTTCCTTTCCAAGTTTGTGCTGAAAACCCCTTATGGCATTGGCTTGGGAATTCCGGAGACCATGGAAATGGCGCTGCGGGAGTGCGGTACGTTCCGCATTCTGGTAGCAGCGGCGGTTTCAGCAGTGGGTAAACTGTTTGGCATCCGCGGATGGTTTTACAAGGTGGCCGGCGAAAAGGCCCGCTCCATTGATGGCCCCTGCGACTGCACACTGCCCCCCTACAATGAGTATGTGGTTCTGGGACCGGAGGATCCCGATAAGGTGGCAGCCGAGATCTATGCAGAACTGAAAGCGCCGGTTCTCATCACAGATATTAACGATTTGGGCGGCGTTATTATGGGGGCGGCTCCGCTTTCCACCGATCGTCACCTTATGGCAGCCATTCTAAAGGATAATCCCCTGGGGCAGAGCCATGAGCAGACACCTATGGGCATCATTCGCCCGGTGACAGAATAAACCAAATAAAAGGCGGCAGGGCGGTGAGCCTTGCCGCTTTTGATGTGAAACGGTATCGAGCCGAAAAATGCCGGCCTGCAGTTGCGAAGCAAGCAAAGGATATGGTACAATAATAAATTGACCGAATGACTGCAGCAAAAGGGAGGAAACCAATATGAAAGAACTTGCCATCTTTGGCAGTACCGGTTCCATAGGGTGCAGCACTCTTAATGTGGTACGGCGGGAACGGGAACGCTTTTCGGTTTCTATCCTTGCAGCAGGGCACAACCGGGAACGGCTGATCCAGCAGATCCAAGAATTCAGCCCCCGACACGTGTATATCATCGAAGAAAAAAATGCCGCAATTCTGCATGAATGCTTCCCCGGCCTGGATATTTACTGGGGTAGGGACGGCATCGAGCAGATCAGCAGGCTTTGCGATTTTGATATAGGCGTTTCGGCCTTGGTGGGAGTGGCGGGGCTTCGCCCCACCTGGAATATGATCCAAAACGGAAAAACAGTGGCGCTGGCCAATAAAGAAGTGCTGGTGGCAGGCGGCCGCCTGGTAATGGAAGCGGCCAGGGCACGCCATGCTGCGCTGCTGACGGTGGATAGTGAGCACAGCGCCATTATGCAGTGCCTGCGGGGCGAGCACCACGCGGAGATCGAACGGATTTTATTGACGGCTTCCGGCGGGCCTTTTTTTGAGAAAGAGATTACCGATGCGATTACGCCGCAGGAGGCGCTGCAGCACCCCACCTGGAAGATGGGCCCTAAAATTACAATCGATAGCGCCACCATGATGAATAAGGGCTTTGAGGTCATTGAGGCCCGGTGGCTCTTTGATGTGCCGGTGGAAAAGGTGCAGGTGGTTATTCACCGGCAAAGTATTGTCCACTCGATGGTGGAATTCCAGGACGGCAGCATTATGGCCAATATTGCCCCGCCGGATATGGAAATCCCCATTGCGTATGCGCTAAGTTATCCGGAGCGCATGGCCTCACCGCACCATTTGGATATTTTTGCGATGAAGGCACTGGAATTTAAGGCGCCGGATTATGATAAATTCCCCTGTCTGCGGCTGGCCATTGCGGCGGCCAAGGGTGGGCACAGCGCGCAGGTGGTCCTGAATGCGGCAAATGAAGTACTGGTGGCCGACTTCTTGGCGGGCGGGATACGCTTTACGGATATTCCCCGCGGGGTTGAGACTATGCTGGAACAGCATACGACCCAGGATTTGGGGAGCATCGATGCGGTGCTGACGCTGGATGAGGAAATACGGAAAAAAACCGAAGAATGGATTAAGATGAGACGGTGAGGTGATGGTATGAAAGCAGCGATAGGGCAGGATAGCCACCGGTTTGAAGAAGCACCCGGCAAACCGCTGATTTTGGGCGGTGTGGTGTTCCCAGGGGAGACAGGGCTGCTGGCCAACAGCGATGGCGATGTGGTGCTGCACGCCATTACCAATGCCGTTTCTGGCATTACCGGGCAGAATATACTGGGCAAGGCGGCCGATGAGATGTGCCAAAACGGCATCACCGATTCATCGGAGTACCTGCGGGAAGCCCTGAAATCGCTGGAGGGGAGAATTGTCCACCTCAGCATTTCCATGGAATGCTTGCGGCCGAAGATTAGCCCCATGATCCCTGCCATGCGGAAAAAGATTGCCGAACTGCTGGGGGTGGAACCTGCGGCCATTGGCATTACTGCAACAACAGGGGAGGGCCTGACGGACTGTGGAAAAGGGCTGGGTATCTCGGTGTTGTGCATTTTGACCGTGGAGGACTGACCATGCGGAAAGTGGAAATTCCGGCCTATGCTAAAATTAACCTGACGCTGGCCGTAACGGGAAAACGCTCCGATGGGTACCATACCATCGAATCGCTGTTCCAGCAAGTGAGCCTATATGATCGGTTGACGCTGGAACGGCAGGAAAGCGGCATCTTTTTGACGGAGACGTGCGGTATTCCGGCTGAGGAGAATATCATTACCCGGGCCGATCGCTTGCTGAGGGATCAATTTCCGGCCCTGGGTGGTGTAGCAGTAACATTGGAAAAGAATATTCCTACGGAGGCCGGGCTGGGAGGCGGCAGCGCCGATGCGGCCGCCTATCTGTGCGGAATGAATGAACTGTATGAACTTGGCCTTGGGAAGAGCGACCTGCAAAAACTGGCGGTGCAGTTGGGCGCCGATGTGCCGTTTGGCCTTGATGGCGGGGCGGCGGCAGCGACCGGAATCGGGGAGAAATTACGCCCGGTCGAGAGCCATTTGCCGCTGCATCTGGTGCTGACCAAACCGATTGCCGGGTGTTCTACACCGGCGATGTATCATCGAATTGATGAAATGGGGAGCCAGCTGCAGCAGCGTTTTACCACAGAAAAGGCAGCAAAAGCGCTGCAAACAGGAGACTTTACAGCACTGTGCGGCAGTCTGTACAATGTATTTGAAGAAGTGACTGCACTGCCGGAATTAAATATAATTCGGCGGGAGCTGCTGCAAAGCGGCGCGGCAGCCGCCCAGATGACCGGCAGCGGCAGCGCCGTATTCGGGATTTACCCGGAAGAAAAGGCGGCAAGAGCGGCAGCGGAACAGCTGGGGAAAAAGCGGTGGGCGGTATATTGCCATACCGTAAAATGAACGGTTCCAAAGGAGATTACAAAGATGGTAAGCGGGATTATCCTGGCGGGGGGCAGCAGCACTCGCTATGGTACCGGAGAAAATAAAACACTGGTGGAACTTTGCGGACGGCCGGTTCTGGAATACAGCCTGCAGGTATTTTTAAGTGCCAGCCAAATAGATGAGATTGTATTGGCTGCCAGGGCTGGGGAGAAAGAAGAGCTGCAAAGATTAGCGGAACGTCTTTCCCCTGCAAAACCGGTCACGGTGGTGATAGGAGGAGTGGACCGGGCGGCTTCGGTAGAAAATGCGCTAAAAGCGGCGCACGGCGAGGTGGTGCTGATCCACGATGGCGCGCGGCCGCTGGTAACGGGGCAGATGATAACAGACTGTCTTTCAGCACTGAAGGAGGCCGATGGCGCAACGCTGGCGGTGCCCAGCCGGGATACCGTAAAACTGGCGGATGAAGAAGGCTATGTGGAGGCAACAACCAATCGCAGCCGCACCTGGCTGGTGCAAACGCCGCAGGCGTTCCGCCGGGAGGAACTGCTGAAATTGCACCATTCGCTGACGGAACGGGAAATGGTAACCGATGACTGTATGCTGCTGGAGCGGGCAGGCCGCCGGGTAAAACTGGTACCGGGCAGCCGCCGGAATATCAAGATCACGACGCCGGAGGACAAAGAACTGGCGGAATTTTACCTTGGTAAAGGAACCGAATGAATGAATGTAAGTGAGATCAAAGACCCTGCTTTTCTGCAAAGTTTGGATGAGAAGGAACTAAAAAAACTGTGCGGTGAACTGCGGGAATATATTATAGAAAGTGTTTCTCACACCGGGGGGCACCTTTCCTCCAACCTGGGATTGGTAGAGCTGACGGTGGCGCTGCACCGTGTTTTTCACGCGCCGGAAGATAAGATTATCTTTGATGTGGGGCACCAGTGCTATACCCATAAGCTGCTGACCGGCCGGGCGGCGGCCTTTGGTACGCTGCGCTGTACCGATGGGCTTTCCGGTTTCCAAAGCAGAGAGGAAAGCCCATACGACTGCTACGAGGGCGGCCATGCCGGCACCTCCCTTTCGGCGGCGCTGGGCTTTGCCATGGCGCGGGAAGCAAGAGGCGGCAAGGAAGCGGTAGTGGCGGTTATTGGAGATGGTGCGCTGGGCAACGGCCTGGCCTATGAAGCGCTCAACCATATCGGCGATTATCAAAAACCGCTGATTATTATCCTGAATGATAACCGTATGAGCATCAGCGCCAATGTGGGGGCGCTGCATAATTCTTTGGAGCGAATTCGACTGCACCGCGGCTATCGCAGCGCCAAAAGCCGCACCAAAACAGCACTTCGGAAAATCCCGGTAGTGGGGGAAGCTATGGTGCATGGTGTAGAACAGGTAAAAGAGGATCTGAAACGCCTCTATCTGCGGGATGGTGCGCTTTTTGAGGAAATGGGAATCACCTATTACGGCCCAGTGGATGGACACGACCTGGGAGAGCTGGATGCCTTTTTGCGGGTGGCAAAGGAGGCCGAAAAGCCGGTGCTGCTGCACGTTGTTACCGAAAAAGGCCATGGATGCGATTTTTGTACCGATGACCCGGATGGACTGTGGCATGGCGTGGGTGCTTTTGATTTGCAAAGCGGAAGACAGGCTGCCGCCGGCGGAACGACGCAGGGAAAGGCCATCAGTACGGTGCTGCTGGCGCTGGCCGGGCAGGATGAGCGGATTTATGCAATTACACCGGCCATGACCACTGGTGCCCATTTGACGGAATTTGCCAAGAAGTACCCGAAACGGTTTATTGATGCCGGAATAGCGGAAGAACACGCGCTGGTGCTGGCCAATGCGCTGGCTTTGAGCGGTATGAAGCCGTTTGTGACCATTTATTCTACCTTTTTGCAGCGGGGATACGACCAACTGAACCACGACATTGCCCGCATGGGCGGCGCTGTAGTGGTAGGGATTGACCGCTGCGGTGTGATTGGGGAAGACGGCGTTTCACATCAGGGAATTTTTGATGTATCTTTGCTGCTGCCGCTCCCGGGGATTATTCTGGCTCAGGGCAAGGATCCCCGGGAAAGTGCCCGATTGCTTGCAACCGGTTTGGCGCAAAATGGCCCCTATCTGCTGCGTTATAGCAAAAATACCATGCCGGAGCAGGAACTTTCCACAGAACGGCTGCCGGTGGGCCGCTGGGAACGGCTATATACAGGGGATATTACGGTTATTACCTACGGGGATTTTGTAGGGGAGGCCGAAGAAGCCCGGCGGCTGCTGGCGATGGATGGCATAGCAATGGGGCTGGTGAATGCCCGGTTCTTAAAGCCCTTTGATACTGAAATGATGGACGCCCTGTTGGCGGAGGGAAAGCCGCTGCTGGTATATGAAGAAGTAGCGGCCATTGGCGGACTGGGCAGCCTGCTGCAGCAATATGCGGCGGAACAGCAAAGTTCCACTCCGGTGCATAGTCTGGCGCTGCCGGATCGGTGGATCTACCATGGCAAGCGGCGGGAACTGCTGCGTCGGCTGGAACTGGATGCGGCCGGACTGCGCAAGGCAGTGCGAAAAGCACTGGGACGATGAGACAATAAAAACACCCGGCAGGGAGAAATTGCCCTCTGCCGGGTAAATTTTTTTCTTTTTTACACCCTTATATTACCACAAAATGCGAGAAAAATCAAGACTTGTTCTGCGGGGGAAATGGGGGTATTAAGTATAAGGAGGTGATTTAAAATGAATGAGAAAATGAGCATGACAGCGGAAGTAGCGGCTTTTGTACGGGCGTACCATACTGCGGAGAGTGGTACCATCTGCAGCGATCCACTGGCCATAAAACTGCTGGGAGAAAAGCGCTATGGCCAGATAGCCGACGAGATGAAGGCCGGGCGGGATTGGTTTTTGCCGGGACATTCCGGAACACCGGAGCAAGCGCTGCAGCGTATGATCAACCAAACGCTGGGACCGGTGGTACTGGCTCGAACAGCCTGGTGGGAACAGGAACTGCACCGGGAGATGAGAATGGGACTGCGGCAGGTCGTACTGCTGGGGGCAGGGCTGGAAAGTCTGCCTTACCGCCAAACGGCGGAGATGGAACGGCTAAACTTCTATGAGGTGGATACGCCGACGGTGATGGCGGAAAAGGAAAAACGACTGCAGCAAGCGGCCATTTCCACGCCGGGAAATGTACACCGGGTGGAGGCAGACTTGACGACAGAATGGGAAAAAGTGCTGCAGGAGACATCTTTTGACCCGCAAAAACGCACCTTGGCTGCTCTGCTGGGGGTGGTATATTACCTGCCGCGCCCGGCAATGGAACGGCTGTTGGATAGTTTGGCCCATATTATGCCGCGGGGCAGTAGCCTGCTGTTTGATTGTCCCATGCAGGATTTTGGAAAAGAGGAAGACGCCACGGCACAACAGAAAGAACTGGCGCAGCAAGCTGGGGAGGGAATGAAACGTGGCTATACGCTGTTGGAACTTACTTTGATGCTGGAGCGTTACGGCTTTCTTATCTATGAGGATTTGGGCGCAGCAGAGATTGAAAAACGGTTCTACCGGGCATACAACGAGGAACATTCGGTACGCCCGGTTCTGCCGCTGCCCCATACCGTGTTGATACTGGCTGTACGCCGCCAAGGGCATTTTGCTGCTGGGACTTGGCAAGATGGTGCCCCTGTGGTAAAATAAGCCCAAAGCGAAAGGGGGCGGCAGTATGCCCAAAAAGAATACCCGCAACACAAAAGGCCGCATTGTAGCGGCGGCGTGGAAACTGTTTTACGAGCAGGGATATGAGGAAACAACGGTAGAGGATATTATCTTTGAATCCGAGACGTCCAAGGGATCCTTCTATCACTATTTTGATGGCAAAGATGCTCTGCTTTCCTCCCTTTCGGTGCTGTTTGATGAACGCTACGAAGAACTGATGCAGCAGGAACATGACGATATGGATTGCATTGGGCTGCTGTGCTGGCTGAACTACGAACTGTTTGTGACAATCGATAATACCGTTTCCATCGAGCTGCTGAGCCGGCTATTCAGCAGTCAGCTGGTAACAAAGGGCGAACGGCACCTGCTAAGCCGCAACCGCACCTACTATAAGCTGCTGCGGCAGATTATAACCCAGGGTCAGGAAAACGGTGAACTGACCACTGATTATACGGTAGGGGAGATCGTGAAGGCATATGCCATGTTTGAGCGAGGCTTGATGTACGACTGGTGCCTTTCCAGCGGGGAATATTCGCTATCGCAGTACACCAAAACCATGATGCCCTTGTTTTTGGAAGGATTCCGAAAAAAATAATTTTTATTCGGCCATTAATAGAATTGAAATTCGTCTAATTAAAAATGGCTTAAATTAAGCAAAAAGATAATAAATTACAAGATGACGTACAGAATAAAGTCTGTACGTCATTCTGTATTTACGTCTACTATTTTGTGTGGTATACTCCGTTCATTATCTGAGGTAAATCCAAAGGAGAGACGGAAAAATGGAAGGTTCCAAACTGACAATTTTGATTACGATTGTACTGTACCTGCTGGCCATGGTGTTGGTGGGCGTGTACTTTGGCAAAAAAGGCAGCGGAAAAAGCAGCGATGACTTTTACCTGGGCGGACGCAAGATGGGCCCGTTGGTAACGGCCATGAGCGCCGAGGCCAGCGATATGAGCAGTTACCTGCTGATGGGTCTGCCGGGTCTTGCCTATCTGTGCGGCCTGCCGGAAGTTTCCTGGACCTGCATCGGTCTGGCGGTGGGCACCTACCTCAACTGGCTTATTGTGGCGCGGCGGCTGCGGCGCTATTCGGCTCACATCGGCGCTATCACTGTCCCGGATTATTTTTCCCGGCGGTATGGCGATAAAAAACACCTGCTTTCCTGCGTTGCGGCAGCCGTCATTCTGGTATTCTTTATCCCCTATACGGCTTCCGGGTTTAAAGCCATTGGCACACTGTTCAACAGCCTGTTTGGCGTGGATTACCACACCGCCATGATTGTTGGCGCGATTGTCATCATCGGTTATACAGTGTTGGGCGGCTTTATGGCGGTTTCTTTCACCGATTTGATTCAGTCCATTTTTATGACCATTGCGCTGATAGTAGTGGTGGTATTTGGAATTAAGCAGGCGGGCGGCGTGGATACCGTTATTGCCAATGCCGAAGCCCTGCCCGGCTACCTGAGCATGACGAAAGGCTATGATGTAACCACCGGCGGTGCAGCCTCCTTTGGGGGACTCAGCATTATTTCCACGCTGGCGTGGGGCTTGGGCTACTTTGGTATGCCGCACATCCTGCTGCGCTTTATGGCCATCAAGGAGGAGAAGAAGCTCAACGATTCCCGGCGGATTGCCTCCATTTGGGTTGTTATTTCTATGTTTATTGCCGTTTCCATTGGTGTGATTGGTTACAGCGTTTCCGTTGCCGGCAAAATTCCTTTCCTGACCAACAGCAGCGATGCGGAAACCATTATCATCAAGCTGGCGGATCTGATGAGTCAGCATGGTACTTTGCTGGCGATTGTGGCGGGCGTCATCCTTTCCGGTATTCTGGCGGCTACCATGTCCACGGCGGATAGCCAGCTGCTCACGGCAGCTTCCAGCGTTTCGCAGGATCTTTCTCAGAACGTATTTGGGATCAAGCTCAGCAGCAAAACCGAGATGATTGTGGCACGTGCAACGGTATTGGTCATTGCCGCCATTGGCATTATTTTGGCTTGGGATCCCAATAGCTCAGTATTCGAGGTGGTTTCCTTTGCCTGGGCAGGCTTTGGCGCAGCATTCGGCCCGGTGGTTCTGTTCTCGCTGTTCTGGAAGCGCTCCAATAAGTGGGGTGCTTTGGCGGGGATGCTTACCGGCGGCGTAATGGTCTTTGTGTGGAAATACCTCATTGCCCCCTTGGGCGGCGCCTTGGCGATTTATGAGCTGCTGCCGGCCTTTATTGCGGCAAGCATTGCCCTGGTGATTGTATCACTGGCAACAGCGGCCCCCGAAAAAGAAATTGTGGAAACCTACGAAAGCGTTTGCGCCAAAAAGGTAAAAGCATAATCCGACTTTATCGGAAAAGAAAGCACTGGTATCTGGACAAGATGTCGGTGCTTTTTTTGTTATGCAGAGAGCCGGGGGAGAAGCTCCGCCGCAAATGCGATATTCTGCGGTGCAACAAAGGAAATCGCGATAGGGTGTACCTTGGCGAATAGTAGCGTCTCTGCAGCAGGAAGAAAAATAAAAAAACCGAAAATTTTTGTCAAAAAATCTACTTATTATGAAATAGATTGGTTGAAATGCCAAGAAATAAAGAGTACAATAATAAATTGTGGAAGTATGATTAAAATCTTTAATTCCTACAGAATAAAAAACTTTGGAGAGGGCACCGAGTGCCCGATTTTACCGATAAAAAGGAGCTTTCTCCCAATGGATCACTTTGCGGATTTTCTAACGTTATTAGGCCAGCATTATGTGCTGGTGCTGGTGGGCTGCGTGGAACTGATTGCGGCGGTTGTGCTGGTGGGTATTTTGCCCCGACGCCAAAAGAGCCGGGCGGCGAGGGCTGCAGATGCCACCGGTACGGAACAGCTGATGATGCGGGAGCTTTCCCGACAGGAGGATGAAGTATGCCTAGCGGTGCGCCGCAGTGACCTGCTGCCGGTAAAGGCGGTGGGCAATCTGGAAGGCCTGCTGGGCGTCACGCTGCAGCGTCTCCAGGAGGATATGGCAAGCCTGCAAAGCCATATGAAGCACCGGGAGGAAGGCATTAAATTCTGGAATGCGTACCGGGAATGGGATGGAGAAAAGCCCCTGAATACCCAGCTGGAAATGGGAAACGGAGAATGGCTGGAGGTGGCGGTTCATCGCAGCGATGATCTGGAGATGGACTTGCTTTTGTTCCGCCGGATTACCGAAGAACACCGCAGGGAAGAAGAATACCTGCGTCAGCTGCGTCATGCCGAAGAAGCCAGTCAGTTCAAAACCAGCTTTCTGTTCCGGATGTCGCATGAAATCCGTACCCCTATGAATGGCATTACCGGTATGTTGAAGCTGGCGGAGGATAAGCTTTCCGAAGATCACCCGGCCATGCAATACTTGGAGAAAGCGGATGAATTGAGCGAGCACCTGCTTAGTCTTATTAATGATATTCTGGATATGTCCCGCATTGAAGCCGGTAAGGTAGAGCTGGAAGCGAGCGTATTCAGCCTGCGGGCGTTTGGCAGCAAGCTTTACGATATGTTCAGTAAAACGCTGGATAATAAGGGCGTTTATTATGCGGTGAACTTTGAAGGTCTGACGGTGGATTGGGTGGTAGGCGATGAGCTGCGCATTGGCCAGGTTATCATCAATTTCCTTTCCAACGCTGTTAAATTTACCAGTGAGGGCGAAGTCATCGTCACTTTCCGCGAAATGATCCTGCGGGATGGCAAGCTGGATTTGATGATTCGTGTGCATGATACCGGCATCGGGATGGATTCGGAATTCATCAGCCGCATTTTCCGGCCCTTTGAGCAGGAGGATGCCAGCACCACCCGCCGCTTTGGCGGTACCGGTTTGGGCATGGCCATTTCCGATCAGCTGGTTAAACTGATGGGCGGACAGATTGTAGTGGAAAGCACCAAGGGAAAAGGTTCCGATTTCTCAGTGATTCTTTCTCTGCCGGTGGCGACGGAGCAGCAGGTGGCATCCTGCAAGGCAGAATCGCCAGAGGAACAGGACTCTCCGCTGCCGGCAGCAGAAAACCTGCCCTGCCGCATCCTGATGGCGGAAGATAACGCCGTAAACGCCATGATCTCAGTGGAGATTTTGGGCCAGAGCGGTATAACGATTGATGTAGCGGAAAACGGAAAGCTGGCGGTGGAACGCTTTGCTGCCGAGCCGGCCGGCACCTACGATCTTATTTTGATGGATGTACAGATGCCGGTGATGGATGGCCGTACGGCAGCTAAGGCAATTCGGGCACTGAACCGAGCAGATGCCAAGGAAATTCCCATTTATGCCGTTTCGGCCGATGCCTTTGTGGAAGATGAGCGCCTTTCCCGCGAGAGCGGCATGAACGGACATTTGACCAAACCGATTGATTATGATAATTTGCTGCGCATCATTCAGCACATTCTCAAAAAGAAGGAGAAAAAATAATGAAGCTACCTTTGCGGATTCTTACTGCTGGTTTGGCGGCAACGGCTATTACCGTGGGCGCCGTCCGCATTGTGCAGGATTACCGTTCGGGGCAGGGGTTTAATCCCATTGCTTCCGACCGGGAGATGCAAAATAACCAGGTGCTATTTCCGGATAGCGATTCCACTTCCGGCACCAGAGACCAAGACAGCAGCGATGAAAACTCCTTTTGGGAGAGAGAAAACGCCGAAAATGAGACCTCCTACGAAGGAACCAATGCCGGATACCTGTTTGGCCAGGATCAGCTGCCGGACGGAATTACCACCGGCGACCTGGCGCAGGATGGCAGTGACAATAACGGGGTGACCGGCGATAATATCTACGATATTGTGGATGGCGGCAGCGGCGGAGATATTATTCTGCCGGACAACGGCAATGGTAAACCGAAGCCCAATCCAACCGAACCAACGCCCGGCTACGGCTCATCTTCCAAAGATGAGCTGAACAGTAACCATGTGCCCCCAGCTTTGCCGGCAGCAACGGCGATGAGCACTTTGGGAGCACGACGGCGGATATTCTTAAAAAATTCAATAATTACGAAGTGCGCTTTTCCAAGGCGTACTCGCCAAATCTTTATGCGGGGGAAGCCCTGTATCGCAGCCAAACCGGTGTAGATCAGGCCGTCATTTTCCAGAGCTTAGAGGCCTTTGTATGGGATATGGAAAATGACCTGAATTACTACTGGACGCTGGATGACCTGTACACCGGCGGCAAGGAAGAATCGCAGTGCTATGTCCGGATTGACGGCGTCTCCTTTGGCTACTTTGGGGAAGAGATTATCACAGAATTTCCGGTGGACATTCCGGAAGATGAATACTACATCAAAATTTATATTTCCTATCGGCTGTCTCTCAGCGATGACTGGACAGAATATGAGGTGGAGGATCCCTGGTTCGGTCCTACGGCCGGTGTTTCCTACGAACTGATGAGCAGTCGCGTGGTTGTGCTGAAGAGTGTTCTGCAATCGGCGGGCCAGGTGATTCAAAGACAGGATATTCTGAATCTGTACAATCAGTACACCGATGACTGGTCCGGCCCCTGAACCTGCTGCAGTATCAGGAGGGCTATCTGGGCAAGCAGGGAACCCGCCTTACGCAGCTGTTCCCCGGCTGGAAAGAGAATGGCGAACTGGTGCCGTTTATGTACGAAGCGGTTGCAGGCCGTCATGTGCTGGAACCGGCAAGCCGTGTGGCGCTGGACAGTAACTATCAGGTAGAAATGGAAACCTACTGGATGTCGCCGGATTACTCCATATCCGATCTGAACCAGTGGTTCAGCGGAAATGCCTGGCCCGGCGAAAGCCTGTACAGCGCCGACAGTAAGCGGGTATTGATGCAGACTTTGACCGCCTACCTGGGCAAAGATAAGGTAAATGATTTTCTTGAACGCCTTGTTGTGCCGCAGTATGTCCAGGCAGTGCAGTTCAATTATTATCGCGGCCTTACCGTAGATTACTGGTCACCGCCCTGAAAAGCTGACGCGGCACGAAAAATCCATCACGAAGGATCTGGAAATAGAAATCCGCCAGGCTGTTGCTGACGGTCTGAATGTCTTTATAACGGGAATGGCAAGAGGAGTGGACATCTGGGCAGCCCAAATCGTGCTGATGCTCCGTGACGAGGGCTACAATGTCAAACTGATGTGTGCTTGCCCCTATGAGGGCTTTGAGCGTGGTTGGAGCCAAGAATGGCAGAAAGCATACCGAGAGATACTGGCGGCAGCAGACTTCGTGAAATATGTCTGTGAAGGCTACAGCCGAGCCTGTTTCCAAATCCGAAACGAATGGATGGTCAATCATTCCGCCAGGGTTATTGCCGTTTTCAACGGAGAGAAAAGCGGAACTAAAAATACGATAGATTATGCAACCCGGCAGAATGTACCAGTGCAATTTATTAAGGGGTGAGTTGATGAGAAGAATTATCCTCGTTTTCATGATGGTGGCACTGCTGTCATCTTTGGTGGCTTGTTCTGACATCAGCGCCCCAGAGCCGGATCACTGCAGCATATGTGATTTCATTCCCAGCCATGCACCGTGCTTGGTTAACCTCAACACTGGCGAGGTTGGAGAGATTGCGCTCTACGAACCGCACCTTGGTGGGCGAAATCGCAGAGGAGCAGCGAGGCGGTTATTTTAGCTTTATATCTGTTGCCGGTCTCCAGGGCTATTTGGATGCTTGTGTGCCGGAAGCCCATGTCACAGTCGCGGATGGAATCGAAAAGTACGAGGAGAAGTATTTCTGTAGTTCCTGCCGTGAACTGCTGAAGGCATACTCTCATTGTGGCTTTGTCCTGGAAGATTTGAGAGATCCGGAAACTCCTACGGTCTATCCAGTTGAGGTCGGTATGGAGTTCGAGGTTCGGTGCTACACGGTTGTAATAACCGAAACAGACATAGGTGAGTTGGATATATCCGTTGTCGGCACCATTCCGACAGATGAGTAAGAACCCACTCTGAAACTTTTCCTATCACAATGAAACTTTTATAGCCACGCTGAAACTATTCCTCGGAGCAAAGTTTCAGCGTGGCTTTTTATCGGCGTGAAATATACCTTCTGACACATCGAAAAACTGTGTTGTGCTACTCACAATGAAACTACTCCCAAGAGCAGAAGCACCGAAAACCTTTGTGGCACAAGCATTTATGCAAAAAGAAAAAGCACGATAGTTTCAGATACCTTCGTATCAAAACTATCGTGCTTATTTGGTCTGAGTGACTAGACTCGAACTAGCGGCCTCTACCACCCCAAGGTAGCGCGCTACCACCTGCGCCACACCCAGATTTATAAGCCGAAACTTTCGTTTCAGCTTGATTATAATATCATACACCCGGCAAAAAATCAAGCCCTTTTTGCAGAAAAAACGGAAAAAGTTTTCTCCCATTATTCTTCGGTCACTTTGGCATTCTCAATCAGCATCCGCATACGTGGCACACAGCTTTTCCAGTACAGCTTGCTGGTTTCATCCCACTGGTTCCAGGCGGCAGGGCCAACACAGCTGATGACCTCATTGAGGGTGCGGAAATCCTCATAGATGGAACGGGGAAGCAGAAACTTTCCATCTTCATCGGTTGGGATGCGGTTGATCCGTTCGATATACCCCAGACAATCGCTGAATTGTTCGGTAAGATCCCCAAGCAGAGCGGCCCAGCTTATGACCTGCGGAACTTCTAAGGTGTTGGTATAGCTGGCAATACGGGTGGCCTGATTTTGGGCGACTTTGGAACAATATTTGCGGAGAGCCGGCAGCAGTTCATCAAACTGAAAATCATTGGTGGTTTTGCCGGTGGGCACTTTTACGATATATTTTTTTCCGTTTTGCATCATGGAAAGCATTTCCTTTCATTAACATATGTATTTTTTATTATAGCGGGTCAGAAAGGGGTTTGCAATCCTTTGAGGCGGGATTTATAATATACCTGTAAAAGAGAAAAAGGAGCGCGCACCTGTGCATATCATTAAGCATTTTAGAACCATCACCCATCACCGACATCTGGTATGCCAATACTGCTTTAAGGTAGGGCTGTACTGGCGGGGGTTGACCCATGATCTTTCCAAATATTCCCCAACGGAATTTTGGCGCGGAGCGAAGTATTACCAGGGAACCTTTAGCCCTACACAGCAGGAGCGGCGGGAAAACGGTTATTCACTGGCGTGGATGCACCACAAGGGACGGAACCGGCATCACTTTGAATACTGGACCGATGTAAGCCCGGTGACTCACCAATATGAGCCACTGGAAATGCCAACGGAATTTTTTGTAGAGATGTGCATGGATCGCATTGCTGCCAGCCGAACCTACCTGGGAAAAGAGTACCACAATGGAGCGCCGCTGGAATATTTGCAGCGGGCAGGAGACAACCGTTGGATGCACCCGGTAACGGCCCGAAAACTGAATTTTATTCTGACCATGTTGCGGGATAAGGGGGAAGAGGAGACCTTTCGATTTATTCGGGAGGTCGTGCTGCGTGGGGTGCCCTTTGCCGAAGAATAATAAAACCGGGAGTTACTGCAGACTCCCGGTTATTTATTATACCTTTGGGGTATCCACTGTTACCACGGCGTAGTAGTTCCCCTCCAGGGCGGCTACGGCAGATTCGATTCGCTCTACCAGTTCGGCGCTGGTATAGGAGGACTCCAGCGGCCGTACCACATCGAAGATAAGATTGGTGTGCTCCGGACCGCTGGTGATGCGAAAATCGTGCATGGTCAGTTTGGGGTCGATTTGAGCCAGTATGCGGGCCATCATAGTGCGGCATTCCGCTGTCTTGCGGTCTCCCACCGCAATAGGATCCATATGGATACAGACTTCACAGCCCAGTTCGTGCTGGATTTGTCGTTCAACTTTGTCGATGACATCGTGAATAGCGGAGATATCGCCATGTTTATCTACTTCGGCATGCAGTGAGGCAAATAGCCGCCCGGGGCCATAGTCATGGACGATGAGATCGTGCAGGCCGAGGATTTCCGGCTGCGCCAGTACCCTACTGCGGATTCCTTCCACCAATTCGGGATCGGGGGCGCGGCCCAGCAAGGGGTCGATGGTATCCTTCATGGCAATGTAGCCGGTGTACAGAATGAAAATGGCGACGGCAATGCCAAGGTAGCCATCCAGCTGGATTTGGAAGAAATGCCCGATCAGACTGCCCAGAAGCACTACGCCGGTGGAAATCATGTCACTGAGACTATCGGCCGCGGTAGCCATCATAGCGGCAGAATCAAGCTTTTTCCCCAGCTTGCGGTTAAAGAGGTACATCCATCCTTTAACCAAAATGGAAACCGGCAGAATGATGATCGGCAGCAGCGAAAATTCCACCGGAGCAGGAGAGAGAATTTTTTCGAAGGAAGTCTTGCCCAATTCAAAGCCCATGAGCAGAATAACAACCGAAACAGCCAGCCCGGAAAGATATTCAATGCGCCCATGGCCAAAGGGATGGTGGCGATCCGGCTTTTGCCCGGCCAGACGGAATCCAATGAGCGTGACCACCGAGGAGCCGGCGTCGGAAAGGTTATTGAAAGCATCGGCGGTGATGGCGATGGAGCCGGAAACAGTGCCGGCAATCAGTTTGCCCAAAAACAGCAAAATATTTAGACAGATGCCGGTCAACCCGCTGAGCGTACCATATTGCTGGCGTACGGCAGGATCCTGAACATTATCCCTATCGCGGATAAACAGGCGAGTTAACAGTTCTGTCATGGGTCAAAACTCCTTTGGATGAAGTATGAATAGAGGAAATAGAGCAAAAAGTTTAATAGCCATTATAACTTAATAGCCATTATAACATAGAAAAATGAGAAAGCTACAAAAAATTAAAAATTCCGGCAGAATTAATTTACTTTGCGGAGAGGCTTCTTTATGATATAATAATACGAAAACATTAAAAAAGGAGTGAGCACCATGGAAATTTTGTGTTTTCCTGCTCTGGGCTGGGAAATTCCCATCAACCGGGTAGCGGTTTCCATTGGCAGTTTGGATATTTACTGGTATGGAGTGATCATCGCAGTGGGCTTTGGTATGGGGTTATGGGTTTACCTCTCCCACAACCGCAGCTGCGGGATTCATCCCGATGAAGGCTTGGATATTATTCTGTGGGCTATGGTGGGTGCGATTGTGGGCGCCAGGGCCTATTATGTGGCATTCCAGTGGGATAACTATAAGGATAACCTGAAAGAGATTTTTAACCTGCGCGGCGGTGGACTGGCCATCTACGGCGGCATTATTGGGGCGCTAATAGTAGCGTTTGTTGTCTGTCGTATCAAAAAGCTCCCAATGCTGCCGGTAGCGGATGCGGCTTTCCCCGGGGTCATGTTGGGACAAGCCATTGGCCGTTGGGGAAATTTCTTCAATATGGAGGCATTCGGTACCAATACAACGCTGCCATGGGGGATGACTTCCGATACCATTGCTGCTTATCTTTCCCGCCATCAGGCGGCACTGGCAGCCCAGGGCGTTATGGTGGATCCCACCCTGCCGGTGCACCCTACCTTTCTGTACGAAAGCTTGTGGAACCTCATTGGCGTGGCGATTTTGCTGCTGTGGCTGTTCCCGCGCCGCAGCTACGATGGCCAGATTACGCTGGGCTATACGGCTTGGTATGGCTTGGGACGTTTCTTTGTGGAGGGACTGCGTACCGATAGCCTGATGTGGGGCAGCGTGCGGGTTTCTCAGGCACTGGGCGGTGTACTGTTCCTGGCAGCAGCCGGGCTGATGCTTTTTATTTTCCTGCGGGGCCGCAAGCCAATGACGCTGGAGTATATTGAGGGACAGAAAAAGCCGCGCTTTACTTTGGGACGCTACGTGGATACCGAAGAAAGCCAACAGCGCATGGCGGCAATCGATGCCAAACTGGCGGAAAAGAAAGAAAAGAAACCAACAGAGGAACCCATAAAGAAAGAGGAACAGCATGAGCGCGAAGATCATTGATGGCAAAGCGGTGGCGGCCCAGTGCCGCAGCGAACTGAAAACCCAGGTAGATGCCCTGAAAGCGGAAGGCATTATCCCCGGCCTGGCAGTGATATTGGTGGGAGAAGATCCGGCTTCTCAGGTATATGTGCGGAATAAACACAAAGCCTGTACCGAATTGGGCATTCACTCCGAACAGTACACCTTGCCGGAAAATACAGATCGGGAAGAACTGCTTTCTCTGATTGCTGAACTGAATGGCAGGGAAGAGATTGATGGCATTCTGGTGCAGCTGCCGCTGCCGGCGCATCTCGATCAAAAGGAAATTCTATCTGCCATTGATCCGGAAAAGGATGTGGACGCTTTCCATCCGCAAAATATAGGGCATATCGTCATCGGGGATTATTTCTTTGCCCCCTGTACGCCCAATGGTATTCTGACATTGATTGATAGCACCGGGGTGGATTTATCCGGAAAAGAGTGCGTTATCATCGGCCGCAGCAATATTGTTGGCAAGCCGATGGCGCTTCTGGCGTTGCATCGCAATGCTACTGTGACCATCTGCCACAGCAAGACCCAAAACCTGCCGGAAGTGACCCGACGGGCCGATGTCCTGATTTCTGCGGTGGGCAAGGCAGGCTTTGTTACCGGAGAGATGGTGAAGCCCGGCGCGGTGGTGATTGATGTAGGGATGAACCGTAATGCAGCAGGGAAACTTTGCGGCGATGTGGACTTTGAAAGCGTTTCTCCGGTAGCGGGGTGGCTAACCCCGGTGCCCGGCGGTGTAGGCCCGATGACAATCACCATGCTGCTGCGTTCTACGGTGCTGGCCGCCGAAAAACGCCATAAAAAGGCCTGAAATTCCACCGAAAAATACTTTACAGCAGATGGATTATATGCTATAATTTCAAATAGATATGACCGAGCCCCGGCTTTTGGGAATGTTCCATTCCGGAACTTCACCGATCCCTTTGCTTAGGCTCTGGCGTAAATAAATTATGAGGTGAAAAAACATGATTCTCAAGGAAGAAAAGAACAAAATTATTACTGAGTATGCGACCCACGAGGGCGACACCGGTTCCCCCGAGGTTCAGATCGCTGTTCTCACCAGCCGCATCAATACCCTGACCAAGCATATGCAGCAGAACCCCAAGGACTTCCATTCCAACCGCGGCCTGCTGAAGATGGTTGGCCATCGCAGAAACCTGCTGAACTACCTGAAGAAGAAAGATATCGAGCGTTACCGCGCGATCATTGCCAAGCTGGGTCTGCGTAAGTAAGTAAAACTGCCGGAGGGCAGGCGGGAGATTCCGTCTGCCCTCTTAGCCGGTTTTTAGCCCATTTTAACAGGTAAGCAGGGCGGCACCTGCCTTGCGTGTTTAGCAGTGAATCGTTCCCCCGGAAGGTGATTTTTGCCCGGAGGAAGGCTTTATTGCTAAAACGGAAGCGGTGCCGCTCAAGAAAATGACGACAAGTAAGGAGAAAAAAGATGTTTGAAAACTTCCGCGTATTTGAAACAGAATTTGCCGGACGTAAGATGACCTTTGAGACCGGCAAAATGTGCTGCCAGGCCAGCGGTTCTGTGCTGGTTCGTTATGGCGAGACCACTGTGCTGGTCAATGCAACCGCTTCCGCCAAACCTCGTGACGGAATTGATTTCCTGCCCCTTTCGGTAGATTTTGAAGAAAAACTGTATTCTGTTGGCAAAATTCCCGGCTCTTTCCTGAAGCGGGAAGGCCGTCCCAGCGATAAAGCGGTACTTTCCAGCCGTGTGGTGGATCGCCCGATCCGCCCGCTGTTCCCCAAGGATATGCGCAATGATGTTTCCATTGTGATGACGGTCCTTTCGGTGGATCCCGATTGCCAGCCTGAGATTGCCGGTATGATCGGTGCTTCTATGGCTCTCTCCATTTCCGATATTCCCTGGAATGGGCCCATCGCTGGTATCAATGTTGGCCTGGTGGATGGAGAAATTATCCTGACCCCCACAGCGGAACAGCGCCTGAAGAGCGACCTGCAGCTGACCGTAGCAGGTACGGCCGAAAAGGTTTGTATGATCGAAGCAGGCGCAAACGAAGTAGATGATGATACCATGCTGGAGGCCATCATGAAGGGCTTTGCTGAAGTCCAGAAGATGGTTGCGTTCATTAAGGAAGTTCAGGCTGAAATTGGCAAGCCCAAGTTCACCTTTGAATCCCAGGAGATCGATCATGATCTGTTTGAGGCGATCAAGGCCGAATACATCGAAGATGTCCGCTTTGCAATGGATACCGATGATAAGAATATCCGCGATGAGCGGATGCGCCCGATCTACGACCGCCTGCACGCCCAGTATGACGAGCAGTACCCGGAGCAGGGTGCCATGCTGGATGAGTGCATCTATAAGCTGCAGAAGTTTGTAGTACGCCGCTGGCTGCTGGATGAGGGCAAGCGCGTAGATGGCCGTGGCATGGATGAAATCCGTCCTCTGGATGCCGAAGTTGGCATTATTCCCCGCGTACATGGTTCTGGTATGTTTACCCGTGGCCAGACTCAGGTATTGACGATTGCCACACTGGGCACCATTCGTGAAGCCCAGCTTCTGGATGGCATTGATGAGCAGACTACCAAGCGCTACATCCATCAGTACAATATGCCCTCCTACTCGGTAGGCGAAACCCGCCCCAGCCGTGGCCCTGGCCGCCGCGAGATTGGCCATGGTGCATTGGCCGAGCGTGCCCTGGAGCCTGTAATCCCCAGTGTAGAGGAATTCCCCTACACGCTGCGTCTGGTTTCGGAAGTCCTTTCTTCCAATGGTTCTACTTCTCAGGGCTCTATCTGCGGTTCTACTCTGGCGCTGATGGATGCCGGTGTTCCGATTAAAGCCCCCGTAGCAGGTATTTCCTGTGGCCTTATTACCGAAGGCGACCGCTGGATGACCATGGTAGATATTCAGGGTGTGGAAGATTTCTTCGGCGATATGGACTTTAAGGTAGGCGGTACCAAGAAGGGTATCACCGCCATTCAGATGGATCTGAAGATCGATGGTCTGACCCCAGAAATTATTAAAGAAGCCTTTGCCAAGACCCACAAGGCTCGTAACTATATCCTGGATGAAGTTATGCTCAAGGCGATTCCTGCTCCGCGGCCGGAACTTTCCAAGTATGCGCCCAAGATGCTGAGCATGACCATCGACCCCGATAAGATTCGCGAGGTTATCGGTTCCGGCGGCAAGACCATTCAGAAGATCTGCGCCGAATGCAATGTTAAGATTGATATTGAAGATGACGGCCATGTATTTGTTTCTGCCATCGATATTGATGACTGCCGCGCAGCGATCAATATCATCGAGACCATTGTGAATGATCCCGAAGTGGGCGCCATCTATAAGGGCGTGGTTACCCGTCTGATGAACTTTGGTGCCTTTGTGGAGATTGCTCCCGGCAAAGAAGGCCTGGTCCACATTTCCAAGCTGGATTCCAAGCGCGTGGAAAAGGTGGAGGACGTTGTTTCCGTTGGTGATGAGATCCTGGTTATGGTGACCGAGATTGACCAGCAGGGCCGCATCAACCTTTCCCGTAAGGATGCCATCGCCAAGATGGAAGCCAAAAAGGAAGGCAAGGAATAATTAATTACCAAGAATGAAGAAGCGGGTCAGGGGAGACAAAGAAACCGTGCCCCGCTTTTTTCCCGAATTTTAAGGATACTGTGAATAAAGACTGAACTTTTCCTGCTGGCTCTTGCCGCATTATCCTATTTTTGCTACAATATAAATCAACATCGCCGGTTTTGGCGGTGCTGATGTACTTTTGACTGAAACAAGGAGTGTGTATTTTTTTGGACGACATAGGCAGTACAACCACTTATCTACTTATTCTGGTTCTGTTAATGCTATCCGCTTTCTTTTCTGCATCCGAGACCGCTTTTTCTGCGGCCAATATGATTCGTCTGCGCACCATGGCAGAAGACGGCAACAAACGTGCCGCCCTGGCTGTTAAGGTGGCCGGACAGTACGATAAGTTGATTGCTACAATTCTTATTGGCAACAACTTGGTTAATATCGCAATTTCTTCTTTGGTTACGGTTTTGGCTACCTCTTACTTTAAAAATTATGCGGTAGCTATTGCCACCGGCATCACTACGCTGGTTGTTCTTACCTTTGGCGAAATTCTCCCCAAAAGCTTCGCCAAAATGAATGCCGAAAGCATCTCTATGACCTTTGCTGGGGTGCTGCGGATCCTTATGACCGTTTTTACCCCTCTCAGCTGGCTCTTTTTGCGGTTGATGAAACCCTTTAAGAAAAAGGAGGATGGGGAAGAGCAGCCCACCATCACAGAGCAGGAACTGATGTATATGCTGGATACCATTGAGGAAGAAGGTGTACTGGAAGAGCAGGAAAAAGAGCTGGTACAGTCCGCTTTGGAGTTCAATGATACCACTGTGGAGGACATCCTTACCCCCCGTGTAAATATGGTGGCCATCGATGAGGAGGCTACCCCGCAGGAAGTTCTGCAGGTAATTACCGAGGAAGGTTTTTCCCGCATCCCTGTTTACAGTGAAACGGTGGATCACATCATCGGTGTGATTCATACCCGCGATATTTTGCAGGCCGCTCTGCTCAATAAGAATTTTGATATTAAAAAACTGATGACAGAGCCGATGTATATCCATCGCAGCATGAAGATTGCCCGTTTGCTTTCCGAATTCCAACGTAAAAAGGTACATATTGCTATTGTAATGGACGATTACGGCGGCACCCTTGGTATTGTTACCATGGAGGATGTACTGGAGGAACTGGTTGGCGAGATTTATGATGAGCGAGATGAAGTCGTTACCGAATTTACCGAAGTAACCCCGGATACCTATGAGATCAGCGGGGATATGCCGGTGGATGACTTCCTGGATGAGATTGATTATCACCCTGCGGATATCGAAGAAGATGACTATGATACCATGAATGGTCTGGCCCTTTCGGTTCTGGAACACATCCCGGCCGTAGGGGAAACCTTCCAACTGGGGCGGCTGACCTTTACCGTTCTGGAAATGGAAGAACAGAAGATCGAAAAGATGCGGATTTCGCTGGCTCCCGATCCGGAAAAAGAGGCGGAAAAGGCCAAAGAGAAGGAAAAGGAAAAAGATTGATCCGCACCAAATGAAAGGAACCTGCTATGAGTACAGAAAAAACGAATGCCCGTAACCGTCACGCGGCACCGATTGGCCTCGTTTTTATCGTGCTGTGCATTATTGGCCTGGGGACTGTGTTTAACTGGTGTTATGGCCTTACCCGTAACCTGGCGGATAACACTGCCCAAAAGACCAAGTACGAACAAATGCTGCTGCCAGTGGTTATGTTCGACCCACCTGATTTTACCGACCCGACGACCTGTGATAATGAATTCCTGCTGCAGAGCAGCCTGTGGGCCTGTATGCTGGGGGAGCGCCGCGGCAGCTACGAATTTGATGAGTACGGCCGAATGGTTATTCCGGCGGCAGATGTAGATGCACAGGCGGCCAGTTTGTTTGGACCGGATGTTAAGCTGGAGCATAAGACCATTGGTGATATGGAAAATGCTTATCAATATGATAGCGACATTGTCTCTTATCATGTGCCGATTATTGCTATGACCGGCTTTGCAACACCCCGGGTAGAAAAAATAGCAATGAAGCAGGATAGCTGTCAGCTTACCGTTGGTTATGTGCCGCCTACTACGGTGCTTAGTATTAACTACGATAGCAAGGGTAATCTGGAGGAGTCCCCCTCTAAGTACATGCTGTATGAATTGCGGAAAAACGGTAAGGATTTCTATCTCTATTCGGTCAGCACAATCGTCAATGACAGTTTGACCGGGACGGAATTCAATACCGGCGGAGCTACCCGTGTGGATAACTCCCTAAGTCCAGATGGCGGTTCACTGCAATCCGGCAATATCGAAACCCCATGAGTTTTATTCATAAACCCCCGACCGTAAAGATCGGGGGTTTATCCTTTGTACTGTTGTAATTTGGTACAAAATGCGGTATAATGTATCCATTCATTTTATTTAACCCATCGATAGAAAGGGGGACACGTATGGCAGTAGTCAAGAAAACATTTGCTGCAGTGCTGATTGCGGCAGCAGCTGTTGGTATTGGTTTGGCCCTTTCATTTTTCCTGCCGCAGGAAATCCCCCAGAAGCCTGGGGATACGATCCCAACGGAAGCCATAGATACGGCTGTTCATATAGGACGTCTGCCGGGCTATGAAAATTCTCCGCAAAATACAACACCGGAATACTTCTGGTATCTTTTTAATGGCAGCATGAGTATGGGAAAGGACGGCAGCATTCCCGTATTGCTGGAAAACACCATTGGAAACGAGTGCGCTATGCAGGTACGCTACACCTTGGCGGATGGCCAGGTATTGCTTACCACACCAATGATAGGAGCCGGGGAGTATCTGCTGTATGCCTATCCGGAAATATTACCGGAGCCGGGCAGTTATCCAGTGACCGTTACGATACGGGTTTACCATGCAGAACAGGATCCCACGGCGGAGGAACCATTTGCTACCTATACCGAACATACTACCCTTACTGTACCAAAAGGTGCAGCGCTTTCTAAGTGATTAAAATACCGTAAAAATAGCAGTAGAAAGGAATGTTTTTCATTATGAGCGACTATTTGACCCGTGAACGCAACCTGACCCTGCTTACCGATTACTATGAATACACCATGATTAACGGGTATTTCCATGCAGGAATACAGGATAAAATTGCTGTATTTGATGTCTTTTTCCGCCGAGTACCGGAAAATGGCGGGTTTGCAATTTATGCCGGTTTGCAGCAGGTCATCGAACTCATCAATGGCCTCTCTTTTACCGAAGAGGACATTGAGTATTTCCGCAAAAAGGGTTGTTTTTCGGAGGATTTCTTCCAATTTCTGCGGGATTTTAAATTCTGCTGTGATGTTTGGAGCATCAAAGAGGGAACACCAATCTTCCCCAATGAACCGATCATTACGGTTCGCGGCCCGCTGCAGCAGGTGCAAATGATTGAGACTATGCTGCTGGTTACGTTCAACTTTGAGACATTGATTGCTACCAAAGCCAGCCGATTGATTCGCGCGGCAGAAGGCCGGGCGATTGTAGAGTTTGGTTCCCGGCGCGCACAGGGTTATGATGGCGCTATGCTGGGGGCGAGAGCGGCCTATATCGCCGGCTGTGCAGGAACGGCTTGCACCATCAGCGACCGTATGATGGGAGTGCCGGCTTCCGGTACAATGGCCCACAGTTGGGTTCAGGCTTTCGATAATGAATATGAGGCTTTTAAGGCCTATGCCGAAACGTATCCGGATAATTGCTGTTTGTTGGTGGATACCTACAATGTGCTGAAATCCGGCGTGCCGAATGCGATCCGAGTTTTTAATGATGTCGTACTTCCCAGGGGTTTCCGTCCCAAGAGCATCCGGCTGGATAGCGGGGATCTTGCATATCTCTCCAAAAAAGCCCGCAAAATGCTGGACGATGCTGGCTTTGCCGATGTGAAAATCATGGCATCGAACTCGCTGGATGAGTATATCATTCGGGACCTGCTTCTGCAGGGGGCACAGTTGGATACCTTTGGAGTAGGTGAAAACTTGATTACCAGCAAAAACGAGCCGGTTTTTGGCGGAGTGTATAAGCTGGTTGCCATTGAAAATGATGCTGGGGAAATGATCCCCAAGATTAAACTGAGCGAGACGGCGAAAAAGATTACAACCCCCGGTTTTAAAGAACTGTATCGCTTCTATGGGCGGGATAACGGCAAGGCCATCGCCGATTACATTGTTTTGGCTGGGGAAACGGTGGATGATACCAAGCCGATTACCATTTTTGACCCCAACGATGTATGGAAGAAAAAGACGCTGACCAATTTCCGCGCAGAAAAACTCCAGGTGCCGATTTTTGAAAAAGGGGTACAATGCTATACTTCTCCCACTCTGGAAGAAATCCGCAGCTATTGCGCCGCCCAGATGGATACCCTGTGGGACGAAATCAAACGCTTCGAATATCCCCACACTTATTATGTCGATCTATCCGAGAAGCTTTGGAAAACCAAGCAGGATCTGATGGAAAAGATGAACCAGCAATAATTTTTGTAACAGGGAGGAATAGATCACCATGGAAAAAATGTATCACGTTGGATTTGATGACACCCACGGTGCTAAGTATGTTATCCTGCCGGGGGATCCTGGCCGTGTAGAGAAAATTGCACAGTTCCTCGATGAGCCACACTTTTATTGCCAGCACCGCGAATATACCACTTGGCTGGGCAAGGTAGATGGTGAAACGGTTATGGTTATGTCCACCGGCATGGGCGGTCCTTCTACCGCGATTGGCGTAGAGGAATGCTATAAAACCGGCGTGCGTACCTTTATCCGTATTGGCACCACCGGCGGAATTAATCTGAAGGTAATGGGCGGCGATTTGGTTATTGCCAATAGCGCCATTCGTATGGAAGGCACCACCCGCGAGTATATGCCCATTGAATTCCCGGCAGTTGCCGATCATGAGGTGACCTGCGCTCTGATTCAGGCCGCTAAGAACCTGGGAGCACGCTGGCACGTTGGTACCGTTCAGTGTAAAGATGCCTTTTATGGCCAGCATGAGCCGGAGCGCCTGCCGGTGGGCCCTATGCTGGAATATAAGTGGGAGTGCTGGAAAAAGGGCGGAACCCTCTCCAGTGAAATGGAATCCGCTGCTTTGTATATTGTTTGCGCTACGCTGGAAGAAGCCCGCGCCGGCTGTATTCTGAATGTCTGCTGGAACCAGGAGCGCAAGAAACTGGGCCTGCCCGATCCCGAGCAGCATGATACTGCTTTGGCCTGTCAGGCTGCAGTGGAGGCAGTTCGTCTGCTTATTCAGCAGGATAGGGAAGAAGCCCAGAAGTAAACCAAAAGCCAAAGAGCCGTTTTACCTGCGGCTCTTTTCCTTTATAGGGGGAGGAAAAGTACGTGACAGAGCGCCTGAACGACCTTATTTTGGTGGATAGTTGGGATAATCCAATCGGGACTGCCGGTAAAGGAGAAGCCCATGCCAGACCGATGCTGCATCGCGCCTTCTCCGTATTCCTTTCTGATGAAGAGGGCCGCCTACTGCTGCAAAAGCGTGCCCTGGGCAAGTACCATTCCGGTGGCCTATGGGCCAATTCCTGCTGCTCTCATCCAAGGGCGGAGGAGGAAACCATTTCTTCCGCCGAACTGCGTCTGATGGAGGAACTGGGCGTCACCTGCCCGTTGCGGGAAATCGGCAGCTTTATTTATTTCCATCGCTTTCGTGATACCCTTTACGAATACGAATATGACCATGTTCTGTTGGGGCGGTGCAGCGGCCCATTTGCTCCCGATCCGGAAGAAATAGCAGAACTGCGGTGGGTTACCCCCATACAGCTGGCGGATGAGCTGCGCAGCGCTCCAGAGCAGTTTGCCCCGTGGTTTCTCACTGCTGCGCCCATGGTGCTGCGGGAATTGAAACAACTTGACGAATTTGGAAGGATATGATATTCTAACAAGCGACAAATGAATCAGATGCAGGCAGACGCTTCTGCTTATTTAGGGAAGCAGGGAATCAGGTGAAAGTCCTGAGCGATCTCGTCGCCGTAACGGGGAGTGGACCTCCATTTATGTCACTGGGAAACTGGGAAGACGGAGCGAAGCGATGATCCGAAGCCGAAAGACCGGTCTGCCCGCGGTGCAAAAAAGTACCACGAGGAATTGGTCAAACGCACAAAAGGCCCGCAGGAAAAGGAATTTTCCGTCGGGTCTGTTTGGCTGTTCCCAATACTCCATATTGGGGACAGCTTCATTATTTTTCAGGAGGAAAAAGAAAAATGCAGAAGAACAAAAAAGTCCTAATTATTGCTGCTGTTGTGCTGCTGGTTATCGCTGCCGTATTTTATTTTGTCAGCCGCAATAACCAGCCCCAGACGGTAGAAGGCGCTAAGACCATCACAGTTACCGTGATGCAGGAGGGTGTGGATAACAAAGTATTTACCATTCACACCGATGCGGAATTCCTGCGCGGAGCACTGGAACAGGAAAAACTCATTGAGGGCACCGAATCCCAGTATGGCCTTTATGTAACTACCGTAGATGGAGTAACCGCCGATGACAGCCTGCACCAGTGGTGGTGCTTTAATGACGGCGAAGGCAATATGCTGGATACTGGTGTAGATTCCACCCCCATTGCCGATGGCGATGCTTTCCAGATTGTGCTTTCCACCTATTAAGCCGGCCGCATGAAGCTGAAAACAAGGGAGCTGGTGCTGGCAGCCATGCTGTCGGCCCTGCTCATCGCCTCCAAACAGGCCATGTCCTTTATCCCAAATTTTGAGCCGGTCACTTTGTTGCTCATCCTGTATACATTACATTTTCCCCGCATGACGCCGCTTATCATTTATGTATTTGTAGCGGTGCAGGTGTGTATTTATGGGTTCAATGTCTGGGTATATATGTACCTCTACATCTGGATCATTCTGTATGCTGTGGTGCGGCTTTTGGCCAGGTGGGGCAGTTATCTTTTGTGGATCATTGTCGCAGCTGTATATGGTATGCTGTTTGGTCTGCTCTGCTCGCCGGTTTATCTCTTTATAGGTGGATGGAATATGGCGCTTTCGTGGTTTATTTCCGGTATCCCGTTTGATATTATGCATGGGATTGGGAATGCCATTATGGTGGCGGTTCTGTTTATTCCGTTGGATAAGCTCTTCGCCCGCTTGAAGAAAACCAAAAGCTATTAAATAAAGCTCCCCCGCCCGTAAAGGTGAACACGCATAAGGACAACAACAAAATACCGCGCAGAGCAAGAGAAGTCCTTCCGGGAATGGTCGGGGGGCATAAGAAAGTAATATCGTATTTTCTCAGGAACGGCGTGGCTTCGGTCACGCCGTTTCCTGTTTCAGCAGTTCTTCCACGGGGATAAAGCCCACAAGGTCATAGGAAATGCGGATGCCCTGATGCCGCTTGCCGCTGGACTTGTCCGGAGCTTCAATGTAGATTGCCTTGACAAGCTCCCGCAGCGCATAGGGGGTAAGCTCGTCCAAATCCTCGTATTTGCGTACCCGCTGGATAAACTGCTCCAAATTTTCAATCTGCCGTTCCTGTATTTCGATTTCCTGCTGCAAAGTCTGGATTTCCACTTTAAGCTGTGCCTGCTCGTCCTCATAGGTCTTGCTCATCATAGAGAACTTTTCATCTGTGATGTGCCCCGCCACATTGTCCTCATAAATGCGGATAAACAGACAGTCAAGCTCTCCCAGCCGCTTCTTATGTCCACGGATCGCGGCTTCGCTGGATAACCGGAGCTTTTGCTCCATGACGGCACGAAAATGATCCTCATAACGCGGTTGGCGCTGCCGTTCAGAAGATCGATCTGATACAGCCCGGCTTCGTGGCACAACCCCATGGCCTCGGATTTGAAATATTCCATCGCCGCGTCGGTACAGCGATACTTACATCCGGCTTTGGTGGCGGCGGGTCTGTCCATGTAAGGCAGAAGCGGCACATTTTCGGTCCGCAGACTGTTGATGACGATATGCACATGGATGTTGCCGGACTGGTTATGCCCGTCCGGATGGGTGCAGACAATCGCTTGATGACTGGGAAACTGTTCCCTGCAAAACCTCTCGCCAAGCTCCTGCGCCTTATCTACGGTCAGCCCGTTGTCCGGACCGTCCCGCGGGTCAAAGCTGATAATGTAATGGTGGCTCTTGACGTCCTCGCGCTTCTGATTCTTGCCATAGCGGAGGTTGGAGCGCATACAGGCAACTGCAAAATCTTCCTCGCCGCAGTTCAGCGTGGAAATGCGGTAATCCTCTCGCGGCACAAGCCGCCCGTTTGCGTCCAGCGTAGGCTTCATGGTAAACTCATCGTGCGCAAAGGTCAGGTATTTTTCAGCGTCGCCGTAGTTGGCGTTTTTAAAGCTGATATGTTTGAACGTTGGCAACGGCTTCACCTACCTTTTCCAGAACCTCAAACTTCAAAGCGGCGAGATCGGAAGTCGCCGCCCGCACCTCTGCTGCAAGCTGGGGATAGGGATTGTGCCAGTCATTGATAGCACGGGCGATCTGATTGAGGTTATTCCCAATTCTGCCGTATTCGACGGTCAGCTTCCCAAGTGCGGAAAGCAGCTCATCATTGACCGGGGACACGGT
>DMMB01000004.1:64627-65140 GCA_003453215.1 Oscillospiraceae bacterium
ATCCTGCCGTATTCGGCGGTCAGCTTCCCAAGTGCGGCAAGCAGCTCGTCGTTGACCGAGGAAACCGTGACAACAGGACGGATGCTTGCGCCCTGAACGGCTCTGCGGATAAACTCGGATTGACTGATGCCGTAGGGCGCAAGGCGGGCTGCAAAGTCGGCGTATTCTTCCTCGGTCATGCGGGTCTTGACAACACGGCTGCGGTGCGGCGTGTCGTACTTTTTGCGGGGCATGGGCTTCATCTCCTTTCACTTATCGCCGTTTTCGGGGCAAATTTGCACCCTGTTACCGGCTCAAACTCACAAGGGTTTTCCAGAGCGGAAAGCCCTTTACTTTATAACTTTTGCCTTTTCAGACTGCCTGACGTTCTCGGCACTCGCTTTATGCCCGCAATTTACTGATGCGGCCTTTCATCGGATGGTCTGCGGCAGTTGTTATCACGCTCGGACGATCCCGGATGGGGAGTAGCTGCCCTCTGCTGTCATCGCCCACCGGGAACGACCCGGCTTTCCC
>DMMB01000069.1:0-479 GCA_003453215.1 Oscillospiraceae bacterium
TCCCTTATGGGTTCTGCCCCGGCGCCGGCGGCAGGCAGAAACCATAAGGGAGAAAGCATGAAAGAGACAACCGACTTGAAAATTATTGCCGAAATCTGCAGCGACTTCCCCACAAAATTTGGTATACCGCGGCAGAGCGGGCTGGTACCAGAGCTGGAAGCACTGGTGGTATTCCGGCCGGAATACCGGGTGCCGGAGGCACTGCGGGGCATCGAGGGTTACAGTCACCTGTGGCTGCTGTGGGAATTTTCCGAAACGAAGCGGGAGGGGTGGCGCCCTACGGTGCGTCCGCCAAGACTGGGCGGCAATCGCCGGGTTGGGGTATTCGCCAGCCGTTCGCCGTTTCGTCCCAATGCCATTGGGCTTTCCTGCGTGAAGCTGCTGGCGGTGGAGCACCACCCGGAATGGGGCACTGTCCTGCGGGTAGCCGGGGCTGATCTGATGAACGGCACCCCTATTTATGATATAAAGCCCTACCT
>DMMB01000069.1:667-6616 GCA_003453215.1 Oscillospiraceae bacterium
ATTTATGATATAAAGCCCTACCTGCCCCATGCGGATTGCCACCCGGAAGCAACCGGGGGGTATTCGGCCGAAGGGCTGGCCCACGCCCTTACCGTCATCATTCCGCCGGAATGGGAAGAAAAAATCCCGCCGGCGCACCGGGCAGCTCTGCGGGCGGTGCTGGCGCAGGATCCCCGACCGGCTTACCAGCAGGATAGCGAGCGGATATACGGCTTTCCTTTTGCGGGGCTGGAGGTGCATTTTACAGTGACAGATGAGGTGCTGACGGTCTGCGAAATTGCCGAAAAAGCATGAACGATTTGTAAAAAGGGCGGCGGGAGCATTGCTTTTCCCCTGCCCTTTCGGTTAAGATAGAAAATGGAGTAGAAGCTGACCATGGCAGAGGAAAGGAGAAAATAATTATGCTGGGTTTAGCACTGGAGGGCGGCGGCGCCAAAGGAGCCTATGAAATAGGCGCCTACCGCGCGCTGACCGAAATGGGATACCGCTTTGATGTCATCTGCGGCGTTTCCATCGGCGCCATCAATGCGGCGCTGCTGGCACAGGGCGACTGTGAAAAAGCGGCGGAATTCTGGGAGACAACCTCCAATGACGACTTGTTTTCCGAAGAAGACAAGGGCTTTTTGGAGATTATCAATCGGCAGGTAAACCTGAATACCCTTTCGGCACTCAAAGAAAACATTAAAGCGGCGGTGGAAAACGGCGGAATTGATACTTCCAAGATCCGCGCCTATATGGAGCGCACCATTGACCCCAAGCGGCTGCTGGAAAGCTCCATTGATTACGGCATGATTGCAGTCGCCATCCCGGAACTGCAGCCGCTGATTGCCTATAAAAAAGATATGACCCTGGAAAATGCGCTGGACTATGTGCTGGCCTCCGCTTCCTTCCCGGGGTTCCAGCCCACCGCGATTGGCGATAAAAAATACCTGGATGGCGGCCTGTATGATGCCTGCCCTTACAATGAACTGCTGGATTACGGCTGTGACGAGGTCATTGCCATCCGGCTGAACGGGTTTGGTATCATTCACCCGGTGCGGGATAAGCAGAAGATCCGGCAGATCTTCCCCAGTGAACAGTTGGGCCCGGTCATGCGCTTTGATCCTGTTACCAGCCGTCGGAATATCCAGATGGGCTACTACGATACCATGCGCTTTATGAAAGGTCTGCCCGGCCGCCTGTACTATTTTACCCAAAAAGCCGATGGCTTTGCGGCCTTTGCCGCCCTGCCGGAGGAAGTTATAAAAGCGGCGGGAATCCCGCTGAAGCTGCCGGAAGGCATGGAACCGCGCCGGGCGCTTTTTGAGCACATTCTGCCGGATATTGCTGCAGAACTGCGGCTGCCCCGGGAGGCCGGCTATGATGACCTGCTGCTGGCTCTGTTGGAACACCGGGCCGAACAGCTCGGGATTGGCCGGTTCCGATGGTACACCCCGGCCGAACTGCAGGCAGTTGTTACCGGTTCCACCGCCCTGCCGGAAGAACCCCGCCGTCCTCTGCTGCGTACCCGGCCGCTGGAAGCCGCCGAAATTTTGGCCGCTGCGCTGCCGGTACTGGGTTAATGGGCAGATTTGTTGCGGATTTGCTTCCTTTCTGGTCTCTTTTTGTGCGATAGGGAGATTTCATGCAGGAAATCTTGCATTGTGCAGCAAAAGGACTATAATACCTATGCTATCCCCATGATACGATGCATTCCGGTGGTTCTTTCCATGAATTTCCGGAATGCTCCTCTGCAACGGTACATGGTTTGGGGCCTGTACATAAAATTCCCCTCTGCAAGGAAAAGGAGCTGTTATTCCCTTGGCTACTGCACGCCATAAGTATGAAATAGATATGTGCACCGGCTCGCTGCCGGAAAAAATTCTGCTGTTTTCTTTGCCGCTGATGGCCAGCAGCATTCTGCAGTTGGTCTTTAATGCCGCCGATATTATCGTGGTAGGGCGGTATGTGGGCAGCCATGCGCTGGCAGCGGTTGGTTCCAATGGCTCGATCATCAACCTGATCGTCAACCTGTTTATCGGGCTTTCCATCGGCGGCAGCGCCGTCATTGCCCAGCACTACGGCGCCAATCAATACGAAGATGTTTCCGAAGCAACTCATACCTGTATATTGGTGGGGTTAATCAGCGGCTTTGTGGTTCTGGTCATTGGCGTGGTGTGCACACCGGCTATTCTGCGGCTGATGTCCACCCCTGAAGATGTACTGCCGCTGGCGGTGCTGTACCTGCGCATCTACTTTTTGGGGATGCCGGGCAGTATGCTGTATAACTTTGGCGCGGCGGTGCTGCGCGGCGTAGGCGATACCCGCCGACCGCTGGTTTTCCTCTTCATTGCCGGCATTGTAAATGTAGCGCTGAACCTGCTTCTGGTTATTCAGTTTAATATGAGCGTCGCGGGCGTTGCCATTGCTACCGTTGTTTCGCAGTATATTTCCGCCGGGCTGGTGCTGTGGTGCATGCTGAAAACCGATGGCTGCTACCACATTGTACTGAAGAACCTGAAGCTGCACCGGGATAAACTTGCCCGTATCCTGAAGATTGGCGTACCGGCCGGTCTGCAGGGCGCCATTTTCTCCATTTCCAATGTGCTGATCCAGTCTTCCATCAATTCCTTCGGCAGCATTGCCATGGCCGGTAATGCCGCTGCCGTTAATATTGAAGGCTTTGTTTTCACCGCGTGCAGCTCGGTTTCGCAGGCCGCCCTTACCTTTACCAGCCAAAACCTGGGGGCCGGGCTGTACAAGCGTCTTCGCGGCATTACCGTATGGTGTGTTCTGCTGGGGGTTCTGCTTTCGGAGCTGCTTGGTATTCTGGCTTACGTATTTGGTGAACCGCTGCTTTCCTTCTACAACAAGGATTCCGCTGTTATTTCCATGGGCATGATCCGGATGATGATTGTGGGAACCACCTACGGGCTGGATGCCATTATGGATGTTCTGGCCAACATTGTGCGCGGCATGGGCAGCTCCATTATGCCCATGATTGTTACCCTGATTGGTGCGTGCGGCTTCCGCGTGCTGTGGATTTACACCGTATTTGCCGCTTACCACGATCTGCGGGTGCTGTATGTTTCCTACCCCATTAGCTGGATTTTGACTTCTGTAACCCATCTTGTTTGTTATTTCATTGTAAAGCGCCGACGGCTGCGCGGCGTAACCGAGGGAGTACCATCTGTATGAACCACATAAAACGGACCGCCCTGACTATGGCCCTGTTCCTGCTGCTGGCCGCCCTGCTGACGGCCTGCGGCAACCCAATCAATGAGATTGTGAATGGGGGAGAAAATCCCCCCACCGTTGAACCCCCTGCCCCCACCCCGGAGCCTTCGGAACCGAAGGAAACCGAGGAGGAATGCCGCGCGCGCCTTATCAAAAAAATGGAGGATATCTTTGCGGCGGCGGAACCGATGGAAAACTACACCTTTACCCTGAACGACCTGGTAATGGTGGAGGGGCGGGAGTACTATTACGGGGTATGGCAGCGTATTATCACCGATTATGATACCCAATCCCGTTACCTTTCCACCGTGGCGGAGTTCTTTATCACCCCGGATGGCGAGGAATGCTACATTGGCAACCACTTCCCTGCCAATGAAGGGAATGGCGAAACGGTGGTCTTTTCCTCCGGCAATATTTTTGATGAGATCAATAACGGATAAATGGATAACACTTTTCCCCTGCCCTGCGGCAGGGGATTTTTCTGCTTTGGGTTCTATTCCCTCTTTTCCTGCGGTAAACATGGATTACCAATGATTCCGGAGGTGATCCCATGAAAAAGGCCATCCGCGCCGCAATAGGGACAGCGGCCGCGCTGCTGCTATTGGCGCTTTTTATTTTGGTCGGTCTTTATTTTACCCGTATCCAAAGCGTCGCTTCCATCCGGCAGATGACCCACTACAGCGATGGCTATAATCTCTACCGCATGGATATTCGCTACCGTTACTGCCTGGAGGACGTCATCGCCTACGGCATTACCGATGACCAAAGTATGGTGGATGCCATCCTACAGGAGGCGCTGCCGCTGCTGCCGGTTTCGATAAAGGCGCCGGACTTTGGCTGTACTGCCTTTACGATGGTCGATCGGGAAGGGCGCGTTTTTATGGGGCGCAACTACGATTTCCGCCGCGATACCTCCGCCATGATGGTGTACTGTTCCCCACCGGATGGCTACCGCTCGCTGGCCTTTGCCGCGCTGGATAATGTGGCCGCCAATGCGCCCCTGCAAAGTCTGAAATCCCGGTTCGCCACCCTCACCGCCCCGTTCATCTGCCTGGATGGCATGAATGAAAAAGGGGTTTCCATCGCTGTACTGACGCTGGACAGCGAACCGACCCGCCAGCAAACCGGCAAGCCTGTGATAGTGCCGACCCTGGCCATCCGGCTGGTGCTGGATCACGCGGCGACAACCGCCGAAGCGATTGATCTGCTGCGCGGCTACGATATGTTTGCCTCCGGCGGTCGGGATTATCACTTTTTCATTACCGATGCCACGGGGGACAGCCGGGTGGTGGAATATGACTGTAACGACCCCGCTCGGCCGCTCATCGATACCCCTTCCCCGGCGGCCACCAATTTTTATATTCTCTATCAGGACCTGGTAAAGCCCTACCAGTACAACGACATTTACGGGCATGGGCGGGAGCGCTACGATACGGTACTGGATATTCTGCAGCAGCAAAAGGACGCTCTTTCGCCCCTTACGGTGTGGGAGGCCCTGCAGGCCGCCGCCCAGGAGCCCAACCCGGAGGACATCACCAGCAATACCCAGTGGTCCATCTGCTTTAACAATACCAACCTGACTGCCGAGGTTGCCCTGCGCCGTCACTGGGATCAGATATTTCGCTTCTGCCTGATGGGGAATACGATCGCACCGGAATAGTTTATCTCCATAAAAAATCCCCCTTGCGGGGGATTTTTCCTTTGGCATCAGCGGTTCAGCAGCCAGATAGAAATATTAAGATAGGCGGCAAAGCACAGCCAAATGAGATATGGAATTTGCAGATAGGCTGCCTTCGGGCTTATCTTCTCAAACCGCAGCATCATAATCATCACCAGCGCGATGAGAAGCAGCAGCCACAGCGCCGCCAAACCAAACATTTCCCAGCGAAAGAAAATAAACGGCCACAGCAGGTTTACGGCCAGCTGCAGGATATAAAGGTTCCGGGCCGGCCGGGCGCGGGCCGGATCGGCATTCCATACCATTGCCATGCCAATGGCCATCAGCAGGTACAGCACGCCCCACACCACCGGGAATAACCAGGCGGGTGGCGAAAGCGGCGGCTTTATATAGTTTTCGTAGTTGCCGCCGCTGCCGGAAAGCAGCCCGGCCAGCACCCCACCCGCAATCGTCGGCAATATGGTCCACAAATAGGTTTTCCAAGGCTTTTGATGCATAAAAACAGCCCCCTTTTTCTCTATTATACGCACTGTCGCCGCGCACTATACCCATGTTAACATTGGTTGCTTGATTCCTGCCGGTAGGTTGTGCCATAATAGGCGGGTAGAAGCTGACGAAAGGAGGGATCCCATGCTGGGAGAAAATATCCGGGCCCTGCGGAAAGCCCGGGGGCTTTCTCAACAGGAGTTGGCAGAGCAGCTGCACGTGGTGCGGCAAACGGTAAGCAAATGGGAACAGGGGCTTTCGGTGCCGGATGCCGATATGCTGGTGCGACTGGCGGAATGTCTGGAAGTTTCCGTAGAGGAGCTGCTGGGCTCCCCCAAGCCGGAAAGTACCGCTCCACTGGAACCACAGGCGATTCTGGCGGATAAACTGGGCGCCCTCACCGGCCAGCTGGCGGAACAGAATCACCGGCGACGCCGCTTCTGGAAATGGGTTGCCATTGTGGCCGGGGTGTGTGCCCTGTTGCTGCTGCCGCAGCTGGGGGTCGCCCTCTTTATGCTGGGCATTGGGCTGCCCATCGATAGCAGCATCGGGATCATCGGCGGGGCCGA
>DMMB01000069.1:6816-9390 GCA_003453215.1 Oscillospiraceae bacterium
CGATGGCCCGACTGCCATTTTTGTCACCGCTGGCTTCCCCTGGGGGCTCATCTTCGCTGTTTTGGGCTGCATTGCTTTGGCAATTCTGGGCATTCTAATGAGCCGCCGACCGGACTAAGGAGGAATTATTCATGAAACGAATTTTAGCGATTGTTTTGGCCTGTGTGCTGCTGACCGCCTGCGGCGGAACGGCTCCCAAATATCAACTGGAGGGCAAAACATGGAAGATCGTCACTGTACAATCCACCGAGGACGGCCGCGTGCTGGCCATCGGCGATGGGATGCAGGAAATCTATCCCGAAGCCAAAGTAATCACGCTGACCGGTACGGCCCAAAATGGTAAACTGACCTTCACCCAGGAAGAAGAGAGCTGGGAGGGCAGCTATACCCTGCAGAAAAGCGACGAAGCAGCCGCCATCTACTCCATCACCGTAGGGGATGAAACCGGCCCTGCAGCGGTCTCGGCTACCACCCGGCAGGATGGCAGCGCCGAACAGACGCTGGTGCTGCAGCTGGGCGGGTACTCGCTGTACTTTACCGCAGCCGCTTCGTAAAGTTTTCGGTCAGGCCTTTTTCAAAAAGCTTGCAGTTTCCAAAGACAGTGTCTTTGGTCGTCCATTTCAATGGGCAAACCCCTTAAAGCCGGAGGGCTCCCCCTTAGTTTTCCCCTTAAGTAAGCCTTCTTTTCGCCTGTTCGGCGAAAAGAACATCAGCGGGGCGGCGCTCTTCCAACCCTCACAGAAGGCTTTTCTTTCCCTCCACCGATAAAGAGCAAAAACTATCCCCCACCGGCTCATCACCGATGGGGGACAACTTTATGGCATATTCTCTTACTTATTCAGGTCCGGGGCCGATACGGGGGGACGGCGGAAGTGAGAGTGCTGCTCGAACGCATAGGCAATCTCGATGAGCTTTGCCTCACTCCAGGGACGGCCGATGATCTCCATGCCGACCGGTACGCCAATGGGTGCGTTCTCATCGGGGGCAAAGCCTGCAGGCACCGCGATGGAGGGGAAACCGGTGGAGGAGCACAGTACGCCATTGCGCTGCTGCTGGTTGGCGCCGATCTTGCAGACCAGCTGCTGCTGATGCGGATAAACCATGGCATCCAGGTTCAGGTCGGCCATAATCTTCAGCACATGGGTGCGCACACCAATCTTGTTGTACATCTTCTCCAGATAGCGGGGAGAACCCACTTCGCGGGTCATGGCATCGCGCATATTGCTCTCGCTGAAGGGATGGAACAGGCCTTTTTCCAGAATCTCCGCCATGCTGTGGATCTGCCAATCTTCGGGCAGGGTCGCCAGATACCCATCCAGGTCATGCTGGAAGTCATCCAGGTGGACCGAAACCTCGCTGGTCAGCCAGGGCTGGTCAATATTATCGGTCACAGGTACCAGCGTAGCGCCGTTCTCTTCAAAGACCTTGAGGGCATTGCGCACCACCTTGTTGGTGGATTCATTGATCTCTTCTTTGCCAAACAGGCTTTCCAGCACACCGATGCGGCGGCCCTTCATGCCATCCACATTCAGGTGATCCATGTAGCACTCCTCATGGCCGACACTCCAGGCGGTCTCGGCGTCATCGGGGTCATAGCCCTTGATGACATCCAGGCAGCGAACAGCGTCCTCTACGGTGCGGCAGATGGGGCCAGCCGTATCCTGTGTCAGGGAGTAGGGAACAATTCCCGCGCGGGAAACCAGGCCGATGGTGGGACGAATGCCGACCAGGCTGTTGGCGGAAGAGGGGGAACGAACGGAATTGATGGTATCGGTGCCCAGACCGATGATACCGATATTGCAGGCAATGGAAGCCCCGGTGCCGCCGGAAGAACCGCCGGGGGTACGGGTGGGATCATAAGGGTTCACCGATTGACCCATTACCGAGCTGATGGTCTCGCCCCAGATGGCGAACTCATGCAGGTTGGTCTTTGCCAGAATGAGAGCGCCTGCTTCGCGCAGCTTCTTGGTTACAAAGGCATCCTTATCCGGCACCCAGCCTTCCAGCGCAATGCTGCCGGCGGTGGTGGGCATATCGGTGGTATTAAAGTTATCCTTCAGCATCACCGGAATGCCATGCAGAGGGCCGCACAGGGCGTGGTGTTCCTTTACATAGGCATCAAAGGCATCCGCCTCCTCCAGTGCCTTGGGGTTTACGCAGATGATGGAATTGATGGCAGGGCCTTCGTGGTCATACGCTTTGATGCGGGCCAGGTAGTCCTCGCACAGCTCGCGGCAGGTCAGGGTACCATCCAAATAGGCGGCCTGTACCTTGGCCACAGTGGTCTCCATAATGTCAAATTTGCTCATGGGGCAACTCCTTCCTTTTTTCCCTGGGCAAGCATTTTTCCCGCTGCCTACCCACTTTGTTATCTTCATTATAAGCCCCTTAAATGGCTTCGTCAACGGCTTTTTGCCGCCTTGTGGACTGCCCACAAGGGGCCGGTTCTCTGCAGGTTTTGCTTTGTTTCCTGCCCCTAACCCAAGGTCCGCAAAAGGCGAAGGGTGGGGCGCAGCCCGTTCCGGCCATGCCGGAACAAAGCAGGCAAAGCCTGCTTCCGCCGCCCTGCGGGCG
>DMMB01000069.1:9601-88275 GCA_003453215.1 Oscillospiraceae bacterium
GGGGCTGCGCCCCTGCCCCCCTCCTTGCCTTGTCCCATTGCCGATGCCCCCAAAGTGTGATAAAATATCCCCCGATTTATCCCCCAGGGTTTCAGGAGGCCAAAGCAGCTATGAAAATAACCATCATCGCAACCCTTATGATTATGGCGGCATATTTCCTTATTCTATATGCCGGAGTCGCCTTTATCCAGGATAAGCGCTTCTTTTCTTCCGCCCCCAAAGAGTACCTTACCATCATCCCCGAAAGGAAAGAACGGTTCCGGGGCGCCCACATCATCGGCTGGCTTATTGCCCTGGCGGCCATTTTGTTATTCCTCGGGGCTATCGTTCTCAGCGCCTGGGATGGCCACCAAAACCAATTTACCTTCTGGGAATTTTTCATACGGTTCCTCGTTATGCTTTACCTCATGGAAATTTACGATATTCTCTTCTTTGATTGGGTACTGCTCTGCCACTCCAACTTCTTCCCCCGCTTTTATCCCGAACTCAAGGGTCATACGGATCCGCAGCTGTTTGGATATAATAAAAAAGAACACATTCTCCACTTTTTCCTGTACCTCCCTCTCTGCGCCATCATTGCCTGGCTCTGCACTCTCTTATAAAACCACTGCATCGCAAAAAAATCGGAGACGTTTTCGCGTCTCCGATTTTTTATTTATTCTTTTCTTCCTCCGGCAGCAGACTCGTCATGCTGTGCAGGCTAATTCCCAATGTAGAGGCATTGTGCAGCAGCGCCGAAGTAGTCGGCGGGATCAAGCCCGCTACACCCAAAATGATAAGCATCAGGTTAAAACCCACAATGGTGCGGTAGTTGCGGTGAATGCGCGCCATCAGCGCTTCGCTTAGCCGCCGCAGCGTTACCAGTGCAAAGAGATCCTCCGAAGCAATGGTAATATCGGCAATCTCCCGGGCAATGGCTGCCCCGGTGCTGATGGCAATCCCGGCATCTGCTTCCGAAAGGGCGGGGGAATCGTTTACGCCGTCTCCAATCATGATGACGGTATGGCCCTTGGCCTTTTCTTCCCGGATAAAGTTTGCCTTATCCTCCGGCAGCACCTCGGCAAAGCAGGCATCCACACCCACCTGCACCGCCACGGCTTCCGCCGTACGGTGGTTATCTCCGGTCATCATTACGATATTGCCGATCCCGCAGGCGTGCAGGGCCGCCACCGCCGCTTTGGCTTCCTCCCGCAGCGGATCGTATACACAGATCACGGCCGCCAGTTCCCCTGCAATGCACAGATACAGCTGGGAATATTTCTCCGGCAGGGCAGCAAAAGCCGCTTCCTCTCCGGCCGGTATCCGGCAGCCCTCATCCTCAAAGACAAAGTGCGCGCTGCCTATCAGCACTTTTTTCTCATTTACGGTGCTGGAAATTCCATGTGCCACCACATATTCCACCCGGCTGTGGTATTCCTCGTGGCTCAGGCCCTTTTCCCGGGCGGCCTCCACCACGGCATTGGCCATGGAGTGCGGATAGTGCTCCTCCAGGCAGGCCGCCAGCCGCAGCATCTCATTGGCATCGTGTCCGCCAAAGGGAATCACTTCTGCTACGGTGGGGGTGGCATAGGTCAGGGTGCCGGTTTTATCAAAGACGACCGCATACGCCTTGGCCGCCGCAAAAAGCGCCCAACCACAGCCCCGGCGGTGGTACTTTCGGTCCACTCCCATCACTGCCAGCTCCATGGTATCCCGCCCGGTCTCCCTTAGGCAAAGAAAGCCGATGGGTTTTCCCTGCCCCATCGCGGCAAAGCAGGGCTGTTCGGCGCTTTGGGCAATGTATTCCTCCCGCGCTTCAGCAATGCCAAACCACTCCGGCAACCCCTCCAAAATCTGCCGCGCCACCTGTTGCTTTTCTTCCGGCGCTGTCATCTCCCGGATTTCCATATTGTACTCCCTCCATCCAAAAAAGCCGGCACAGTTTTCCCATGCCGGCTCATTTTTCTTATTCTTCTGCCGGGGCGGCGGCTGCAAATTTCGCCATCTCGGCCAGGGTATCGAACATCCGCAGGCTCTGGTTCTGGAACGCTGTAAAATCGATGGCCATAACCTTATCGTTCTTCACAGCGGCCACTACCTTGTATTCGTAGCTCTGCTTTACGGTTTCCACCTCATCGGCTTCCGCGCAAAATATAACATCCGGCTCCAATGCTTTCAGCTCACTTTCCGGGTACAGCCAGTTGGTGTACTCGGCCCCGCTGCAGTGGAAGCCCACCTGTTCCAGCAGTTTTCCTTCCAGGGTATCCCCTGTCGCCATGCGGTAAGGGTAAGCAATCAGCAGCGTTGCATCCGGGGCGGTTTCCATGCCGGCCAGCGCCGCCGCAGCCTCCGACAGCTTGTTGTTCATCGCCGTACCAACCGTCTCCGCCGCTGCAGCACCGGTTACATTGCCGGCCAGCAGGGTAGCCAAGGCGCGGTAATTCTGCTGAATTCCCTCCACCGAATCGGCCCGGGGCAGCACCACCACCTGAATATCCGCCTGCTGCAGCTCCACCAGGGTGCTTTCCGTCGGCTGGATTGTGCACAGCACCAATGTCGCCCCGCTTGTCTTTATCTTTTCCACATCGGGCTGAAAGGCGCTGCCCATGCGGGTTTTGGTCGTTGCAGCCGCCGGGAAACTGCAGTATTCGCTCACCCCCACCAGCAAATCGCCGTAGCCCAGGTCATACACCATTTCGGTTGTCCCCGGGGAAAGTGAAACCACCGCAGTGGGCGCTTCGTTCAGCGTTACGCTGCCCACCGTCACCGGGTATTCCGGATCCGGTTTCGGCTCCGGTTCGGCCGGGTTATTGTTACAGGACACTGCCAACAGCATCAGGGCCGCAGCGGCCAGGGCCAGCATTTTTTTCATCATGGCGTTTCCTCCCTTGGTTCGTTCTTCTTCCATTGTACCCGCTTTGGGCCCGCATTTCAAATGAACTTTATATGAACACCCCGGGAAATTCCGGCAGCGCTCCCCGGTCTTTTGTTGCCCGATAAATACATATCGTATATTTAATGCAAGTTATACATTATTCCTGCTGTCCCGCTGCGCGCACAACATCCTCCGCCAGCCGTTTTATGTCCTCCAGCGTTTCCAGCTCCCCGGCGCGGCGCCGCAGTTGGGCGGCTCCCCGCACCCCACTGATGTACCACCCGCAGTGCTTGCGGGCTTCATGGCTGGCTACCCGTTCTCCCTTGTACTGCACCGCCAGGGTCATCTGCTCCACCATCAGGGCCATCCGCTGCTCCAGGGGCGGGGTTGGCTCGTAGCGGCCGGTGGCAAGGTACTGCCGCACCTGCCGGAACAGCCATGGGGCCCCCAAAGCGCCCCGGCCGATCATAATCAGGTCGCAGCCGGTGGTCTCATACAGCGCTTTTGCCGTTTCGGGGCTTACTACATCGCCATTGCCAATCACGGGGATAGAAACCGCCTGCTTTACCTGCCGGATAATCTCCCAATCCACCGGCGGCGCATACATCTGCTTTCTGGTTCTGCCATGGACTGTTACGGCATCTGCCCCGGCGGCCTCGGCCATTTGGGCAAATTCCACCGCATTTATGTGCTCCTCGTCCCATCCCTTACGGAACTTAACCGTAACCGGAATGCTGCTGGCCGCCTTAACTGCCCGGATAATGCTCTCGGCCCGGTCGGGTTCCAGCATCAGGGCGCTGCCGCTGCGGTTCCCCGCTATTTTAGGGGCGGGGCAGCCCATGTTAATATCCAGCCAGGCAGGGGAATACTGCTGTGCCAATTCGGCTGCGCGGGCCATCGGTTCCGCCTCATCGCCAAAAAGCTGAATGGCACAGGGCATTTCCCGTTCCCCAATTTCCATCAGCTCGGCGCTTTTGCGGCTGCCCTGCACCAATCCTTTGCTGCTTACCATTTCGCCCACACAGGCCACCGCCCCATAGCGCATACACAGTTCCCGCAGCGCCCGGTCAGAAACCCCTGCCATCGGGGCCAGCATAGCATAGGCCGGCAGTTCCCAGTTCCCCAGCTTCATTCCCTCACTCCTTCTGTGGTCATTCTGCCCTATTGTATCAGATTTTCCCCCGGCCGTCAAAGCAGCCGGAGATGAAAAAACTCCCCCGCATGGGGGAGTTTTTATCGTGTCTCAATTATTTCTTGCGGGAAAGAGCCGCAATCCCTACGGCGGAGATCACCATAACGGCCACTGCAGCACCCACAAAGTCATTGGCGCCGGTGGAGGGGTTCTTCTCGGGCTCGGTCTTGGGGGTGTCCTCGGTGGGGGTGATGATGACGATGGTGCCGCCGGTGGAACCGCCGGGAACAACATTATTCTCCACCGTGGTCTTGACGATTTCGCTCAAGGGGTGTTTCTCACCGTCTTTCACGCCCTGGGTCGTGTCAACGGTCTTGGCAACGGTGTTGTCTTGGGTAATAGTAAGGTTCAATTTTTCATTAGTAAAGGCGCCATTGGAATCATCATAGATGAGGTAGCCAGTGCCATTGATGGTGTTGCCGGAAACAGTGATCTCGGGTATCGCACAGTTCAGCAACTCCTTATGCAGGGTAATCGCATTGCCACCAGTAAGTTTCATCGTGTTGTTTTCGACCTTGGTGGAAGCAAGCCGGGTCAACTGGATGCAGGAGCGGCCGGTATCCTTAACGCTGATATTGTTATTGCTGATGGTGGCGGCAGCGGTCTTTTGGTCAATATTGATGCCGCGGTCATAACCGAAGATTGTGTTGTTGCTGATGTTGATGGTCAGCGGTGCAGTTTCATTCCCCTGCAGATGGATGGCATAAGCATTTTGGGGGGCATTGGTGCCATCAAAGATGTTATTAGTAATAGTGTAGCTGCCACCAACATTGGAGCAATTATAAATCTTGATGCCTTCGAGCTTGCAGTTGTTGACCTTAAAGTTAATGCCCTCGAAGAATTTATGTGTGGGATACAGACCATTGGGTGCGGTGCCCGTAATGGTCAAGTTTTCGAAAGAAATGGATGTTGTGGTTTTCTCCCCCCACCACTCATAGGGAAGTGTGATATCGGAATTTACAGTCAGGGTATCACTATCTCTTCCAGTCGCACCAACAAACTTGAAGTTGATAAGGTGGCGGTCATTTCCGTAATGGGATGCTTCACGACCAAAGGTTAACAAATTATTAAGGGTCGACTCATCATAGGTTATATTTCCAGAAATAGTGTATGTCAGCGTAGCATTCCCATTTTCATCGCGATCGGTAAACAGAGCATCAAACTTCTCCGCTGTAGTTCCTCCCTAGCCCAAGGCACCAGATTCACAAAGGGCCGCCAGCTCTGGTTTAATTGCATTGTATGCTTCTTCAAAAGACGCAAACTGGCGGTTCTTAAAACCATTAATACCTGATACGGTGACATAGCCATCCGCAGCCATAGCGGTGACGGGAAGCATAACGGCCAGCATCAGTAGCGCCAGCACAACACTTAAAAGCTTTTTCATTTTGTATTGACCTCTCTTCTTTTTAATTTTTCCCGCAGGTGGGGTTGTGTTTGCTCCGCAAACACAAAAATATCCCCATGGGGATATGAATAGCAAGAATAAACTACCACTTTTGGGCAGGGGATGTCAACCTAAATGAGAAATTTGGGGGAGGTGCACAAATTTTCCCACTAAATTTGTGCAGGGTTTTCCTCCAGCAGGGCCTGCAGGGACTGCCGCAGGGGAAGGTAGCGCTGCTGCCAGTCCTCCCCGGCGGGGACGGTGTAATTTACCCCAAACCAGCGACAAACTCCGCGGCACAGCGCCTCGGCAATCTCCTCCTGGTTTTCCACCAGCCACTGGGCATCGGCTCCATTATCATGGAAGGCAAGCTCCGGATAGACCGAAAGCATGGGGGTGCTGTTAATCTCGTAAAAAGTGGTATTGGTCTTAACACCCCGGCCGGTATCTGCCGGGTAAATTTTCATCAGTTCCTCATAGGTCATTTGGCAGGCCCGCCAGCTGGCGCCGCCCGGTCGGCCGTAGGCCAGCACCTCCGGGCCGCGGGCGGTTCCCTCCTTTCCTGTGGAGCTGCTGGCATTGGTGTGGATGGGCAGGTAATAGTTGGCTTGCCACTGGATGGCCTCTGCCACGCGCACCCGCAGGGTAGCTGCCGGCGGCGCCATTTTTACCAGAAAGCCGCAGCGCTGCAGGGCAGTGGATCCTTTTTCGGCAATCGCAGTGGCAACATCGTGCTCAAACAGCGAGGGATAGCCAAAATAAGGGCCATGCGGGGCAGGCCGGCGCTCCGGGGAAAGATAAATTTTGAAACTCATAAAAAGGCTCCTTTCTGTTGGGTATTTTATACTATGGCGGGGCCAGGGCTTTGCAAAGCCCCTCCACTAATACCGGCAAAAGCACCTTTTTTGCAGGGAAATGGTACATATCACACATTTTTTAAGAGAATGTTTACAAACCGGGGGCAAAAATGGAAATGATGACAAGTATTTCGCTAAGGAGTGGAAGCAAAATAATGGCAGAAAATGAGAAAGAGAGAGCCGCAAAGCGACTCTCTCCGAGAGGGAATAGACCTATTGGGATCCGGAAAATCACTGGACTTTTACGCCATCGATGGTGACGCTGAGATGTTCCGTATCCATACTGTTTTTATTGGCCCAAAGCTTGGAGCCTGTATTTTTTCCATTCGCAAAACCATTGACTGTTGCCTGATCCACTGTCAGGGTGTAGGTTGCATGATAGTCATTTCCTACTTCGATGGCGGCCTTACCGACTGTGCCATTGTTCCGATCATTAAAGATACAATGCGTTACGGTAAGATTGGTCGGTTTTTCTGCCGTTGCCTGCCCATACAGCAAAATGGCTTTTCCGTTGGTGTTAAAGGTACAGTCTTTGAAGGTGACATCGGTTCCGCCCCAGGTCCAGATGGAATACTGATTGGCCATGGTATTTTCAAATACGCAGTTGATGAATGTTGCCATTCCGTAAAGTGTCAGTTTTCCCTTGATGGTACAATTCCTGTAAACCAGTTCATCGCAAACAATACCATCAAAGTTGCCCTCTCCTGCCTGAATGGTCATATTTTCGAAAGTAAAGGTGGAACCGCGCTGGTAGTTGAGCTGTCCGCCTTCAGCACTGACTGAATTGGCAACTACATCGATTGTTTGGGTGCCATTGCCTACAAAGGTAATGTTGCGACTCTTTTCTCCGGAATTGGCAATATCATTATCAAGAGTCAGGCTGGCATTTGCCGGGAGGGTGATGGTCGCTTCCTTATTCGTAGCGCCTGTAATGGCCTCGTTCAATTCGCTCTGGCTGGTAATGATAACAGGATACGCCGCACCATCATCGTAGGTGTTGCCGTAGCTGTCATTTTCGTGGCTTGCCTGGGTTGCAGTCAAATCGATGCCCAAATCAATTTTCGGCTGCTCCTGCCCTGCGGCGTAATTGGCCTCATTGCCGATGGTGGAAGGGAACCAGACTGCCAAGGTGACAAGCTTTGCTTCCTCCGTCGGCAGCAGCTTCGGCGTTTCGGCGCTGTAACCAGCGGAAAGCACCGTACCATTCGTGGCCGCGGTAATCAGGGTATCCCGATTCGTCACCTGGCCATCAAGAACAGCAAACTTCAGGTAATCGGAAAGTTTAAACTCATTGCCCTGAACCGACCTGCTGCCCGTTTCCGAAACGACATGGACCCCCAGCGTATATTTCAGCGCCAGGCTGCCCCCATTGCTGATTCTTAGTACGACATACTCCAAGTGGCCCGGTTCCCACAAGGTGTTTTCCAGGAACACATTTGTGTTTTCGGTGACCTCCGAAAAATCCTCGCTGCTGGAATTTTTGTATTCCAACTGAACGTCCAATCGGCCAGCTTCAATTTTATTCACGCTGGTTGCTGCGCTATCGGTAAACCATGCAAAGGTAGAGCCGATGAGCATGGTGCTGCACAGCAGCAGCGAGATGAGGCTGACGAGCAATGCGCGCTTGGTTATTTTCTTCTGCATATGTAGGTTTCCTCCTGTTTTTATTTTTCCTCCGCAGGTATTTTGTCTTTCCCTCCGCTTGCTTCAAAATATCTTGAAGAGGAATAATTTGGTATAAACAGGTTATCACTAACAGCTTAGAAAAGTCAATATTATACAGGTAATTTTATCAAATTCATGCATTATTACAAAATATGGAATTTCGTTTTGGTAAAAAATCCCCCCGATAGCCTGCTACCGGGGGGAATTTATACTGCAAATATTACATTTTAGCCAGAGAAACCGCAATGCGGGCCGCGCAGCGGGCATTATTGAGCGCCAGCTGAACATTGGAAGCAAAGGACTCGGCGCCAGTCATATCCTTGATATGCGCCAGCAGGAAGGGGGTGATCTCCTTGCCGTGGATGTGCTGGGCATCGGCCAGCTCCAGCGCCTTAGTGATGATGCCCTCCATGTAATCGAAATCCATGGCATATTCATCGGGGATGGGGTTGCCTATGAGGACACCGCCGGGCATTTCCAGTTCCAGCTTGGTCTTGATGATACGGGCAATTTCTTCCTCGCTCCGGGCAGCGTAATCGACCTTAAAGCCGCTCTTTTTGCAGAAGAAGGCGGGGAAATCCTCGGTACCATTGCCGATGACCGGAACGCCCATGGTCTCGAGGTATTCCAGTGTCCGGCCGATATCGAGAATCTGCTTGGCGCCGGCGCAGATAACGGCAACCGGAGTCCGGGCCAGTTCCTGCAGGTCGGCAGAAACATCCATGGTCACTTCGCCATGGCGGTGAACGCCGCCGATGCCGCCGGTAGCAAATACATGAATGCCGGCCAGCGCTGCGCACATCATCGTGGAGGCAACGGTGGTGGCGCCGGTTTTACCGGTGGCCAGATAGGTAGCAAAATCGCGGCGGGAAACTTTGCCGACATTTTCGGCGCGGCACATCAGTTCCAGTTCCTCCGGGGAGAGGCCGACTTTGATCTTGCCGCCGATGAGCGCCATAGTGGCAGGATGGGCGCCGCAGGCCCGGATCTCTTTTTCTACTTCTGCCGCGAAGGAAAGGTTTTCGGGATAGGGCATACCATGGCTAAGGATGGTGCTTTCCAGGGCGACAACGGGTTCGCCGTTTTGGATGGCTTCCTGCAGCTCGGGGGTAATGTCAAGGTATTTTTCGAGATTCATGTCAGATGTTCCTCCTGTAATTAAAAATCATTCCGTTAAACGGTGCTTCAAAAGGTTCATCGACTGGGGCGGACGCTCCATCGTTGAAAGCCCATTATAACCATTTCCCCTGCGGAATGCAACCGTTATCTTTGTGAATTTTTTGTGAATTTGATATTATGCGCATTGTATTGACACCGAAGCGGGAGAAATCTATTATAATAAGGATACTAACTGACAAAAGAGGAGGCGCCATTATGCTTTCTTCTGCGGCCGGGCTGCTGGCCGATCGTTCCTTTATGAGTGTATTCTGCGCCGCCATGCTGACCATTGGGCTCGGCTGGGGACTGCGTAAAAAGAATATCCTGAAAGCAGAAAGCCGGCCGGTGCTGAACACCCTGCTGCTGAAGCTGACAGTGCCCTGTCTGGTCTTTGATGCCTTTATGACCGACTTTAACCGCGGTGAACTGCGGCGCAATCTGCAGATTTTACTGCTGTCTTTTTTGCTATATCTTGCGCTGATTCTTCTATCGCAGCTTATTTTTGTAAAATACGGGCGGCGGCGGGCCAACCTGTACGGACTGTGTTTTGCACTGGGGCAGCAATCGCTGTATTCCATGCCCATTCTGCGGGCCATGTACGCCGATGACCCCACAGAAGTGATGCTGGCCTGCAGCATGGTGGGCCTTTCGTTCCGGATGTTTCTGTATCTTTATGCCTTCTACTCCATCAGTGGGGCGGCGGTAACGGGCGGCAGCCTGCGGCAGAGCCTGCGAAAGGCATTCCTGACGCCGGTCATGCTGGCCATGCTGGGAGGCTTTTTGCTTTGGCTGACACAGGATCTGCTTCCCTGCCCCGGCGGTATTCCGCTGCTGCGGCTGGATCTGCGGTTCCCGGCGCTGTACGCCCTTGTGCCGCAGCTGGCCGCCATGGTCAATCCGCTGGCCATGCTGCTGATTGGTTCCACCTTGGGGGAATCCAGCCTGGGCGATGCCCTGCGCGACGGCAAGGCCTGGCTGATCGCCTTTTTGCGGATGTTTGCCGCACCGCTTTTTGCCCTGGCTGCACTGTGCCTGTGCCAACGGGCCGGGTGGATCCACCTAAGCGAAACCGGCCTGATGGCACTGGTCATCTGCTTTGCTGCACCGCTTTCCGCGGTGCTGTGTACCTTCTTTATTACCTATCAGGAAGAAGTTACCACCGTGGTACGGGTGTGCCTGCTTTCCACCTTGCTGTGCGTCATTTCCACCCCACTTTTCTATTGCCTGGTAAAGGCCGCAGTGGCCAGCGGAGTATTCCCTATATAAATATGGAAGAAAACGCATGAAAACGTTCCAAATAGAGGGGGGCAACGGAAAGTTGCTAAAAATCCATGAGGGGTTGGTCGACAGCTCCCCCATTCCATGGTATTCTTGCGGTACAAAACAGGAAAGGCGGATGCTGAAATGACACTGGGCGAACGGATAGCCTATTACAGAGGAAAGCTGGGGCTTTCCCAGGGGGAGCTGGCGGAGCAGCTGGGCGTAAGCCGGCAGGCCGTAAGCAAATGGGAGACCGATGCCGGGCTGCCGGATTTGGAACGGCTGATTGCCCTTTCCCGACTGTACCATATTACACTGGATGAGCTGGTAAAGGGAGAGTCCCCGGAAGAAACGGCCGAAGCCCCGGAGGAAGTACCGGTGGATGCGGTTATTGCAAAGCCGACGGCCCCCGGCGGGCAGAAAACCATTGGGTATATCCTGCTGGGGGTGGGGCTGCTGTGCGCGGCGCTGGCACTGGTGCTTAATTTAGCGCTGCTGATCCCGGCGGCGTACTTTCTGCTCTGCGCGGTACTGTGCCTGACGCTGCGGCGGTATGCCGGGCGGATCATTATAGGCGGGACACTGCTGGGAATCCTGCTGCCCGCGCAGCGCTGGTTTGGCGGCGTAAGCCTGGGGAGCGTGATCAATCCGATCGTCTACCAGTCGGAGTATTGCGGAATTGGGCTATTGATCTCCTGGGGATTGTGGGCGGCGCTCCTCCTGTATGTGGCGCTGGCGCTGCGGCACACCCGCTGGCAGAAATACACTCCGCTGGCACTGGGGTGGACGGTGGTGCTGGGACTGCATGGCTGGCTGGCCCCGCTGTGGCGGGCTCTGGGCGGTGCAAAAACCGCCAGCTGGTACTATCCGGTGGTCTCCGGCCTTATCAATCTGTTGGCCGCGGCAATGGTGCTGCTGACGGTTCGGGCCATTTACCGGGCCCGGCAGGCGAAAAAGAATGCGTAAGCGCAAAATGACAAAAGGAAAAGAGCCGTTCCCAAAAGGAGCGGCTCTTTGATTTATTTTAGGGTGGAACTGTTATTCAGAACGGCGGCACTGTACAGGAACAGCACATCGCAGCCCGTAAAATCGACATAGCTGCCCAAACGGCTGGAGGCAAGATACCGGATATCCACCAACGTAACGGAAGAGTAGCCTTCCACCAGCAGCGGCGCTATGCTGCTGCCAAAGGAATCCCGGAAGATCACCAGCCGGCGTCCCGAGGTATTCTGCGGATTTTCGATGCGCAGGAGCGATACCGAACCGGAAAGGAACATCTCGTAAGGATCGCGGCCGGCCGCCCGGTTCATATCATAAATGCTGCCGGTGGTATCGGTCTCGTAATTATAAACGGTGGCCGTATCGATGGCTCCGCCGGTGAGGTAGTGAAGGCTTTCCGGGGCAATGGGCAGCGCAGCCTGGCCGTAGTAAACGCCATAGAATGGCTTTTCCAGCATCTTTTGGGTATAGCTGCCGGTCAGTTCTACCCCCATAGCGGCCGCCAGTCTTCCGGCGACATCCAGGATTTTTTCCTGCCGCCAGTGGGTATCGGTGCGGTAGTAATCCTCCAGCTCCAGCAAATCAAAAATATTGATATACTGCATATAGCCGGTGCGGGCCTGCAGCTCTTCGGCAAACAGGTCATAATCGATGGACGGGTAGCCATTGGAAGCCGCCATAAAGTAGTTTTTATCCGGGACAAGGGAAAGATATACCCGGCTGCCGGAATCTTTGAGATAGGTATCGTAAAGGTACTGGAACCGCTTGGCCGCATAGTCCAGTGAATCGGTGTTCATGGGGTATTCCAGTTTTCCCAGCGTATCCCCCACCCGGTACAGGCCGTTATTATCCCGCTGGCGCAGCACCCCGGTGGCCGTCAGGGCCTTGAGGGTGCGGTACTCATCCCGCAGGGGGAACTGATCGGTGGCATAGTCCTCGAAGCGATCGGCAAAGGTGCCGGAAAGCAGCGTTTTGCCGGTCAGGGTCGGCATCTGGGCCAAAGAACGGCGTTCGGCCTCGGAGGCCGCATCGGCGGGCTTCAGCACCGCCCAAAGGGAAAATACCGCCAAAAACAGCCCCAACACAGCAATGGTAAGAACGGTACGGGTCTTATTGTTTTCCACAGCGGCACCTCCTTAAAAGCGGAAATAAAGGAACGGATTGAACGAGCCATCCACCAGATACGCGGTGATGACCGCCAGCAGCACTGCCAGCCCCACCGGGGCCGCGACTGCCAGTACCCGGCCGGTGGTCTTTCCCCGGGAAAGGCGTTCCATCAGGCGGGTGGGCAGCGGCGTTGCGCCGATGATGGCAATGATAAAGGTGACGGCATAACTGCCAAGATAATAGAGCGCTTCTTCGGTGACAAGCGGAACCCCGCCCAGCCCGAACATCCGCCCCAGCTGGGTGGCAGCCTCGGTAAGATTGGCGCTATCGAAGAGGACAAAGCTGACCGCGACCAGCAGCAAGGTGTAGAGATGACCGAGCACGTGGGATTTTTCCAACGGTTTCAGCAGGAAGCTCTTTTCCAGGATGAGGAACACTGCAAAGAACAGTCCCCACAGCACAAAGTTCCAATCGGCGCCATGCCAAAGTCCCGTCAGCATCCATACCACCAGGATATTGAAGTAGCGACGGGCCGGGGCAACCCGGTTGCCGCCCATGGGGATATAAACATAATCCCGGAACCAGGAACCAAGGCTCATATGCCAGCGCCGCCAGAATTCGGTAACGCTGCGGGAAATATAGGGGTAATTAAAATTTTCGGCAAAGGTAAAACCGAAAATTTTTCCCAGGCCGATGGCCATATCGCTGTAACCGGAAAAATCGAAGTAAATGTGCAGCACATAAGCCGCTGCGTACAACCAGCTATACAGCACCGAAGGCTGGGTGGTTGCTTTGTACACGGTAATCAGCTGGTACAGCACATTGGCAATAAGCACCTTTTTGCCCAGGCCCAGCACAAAGCGCTGCGTCCCGGCAGCAATCATGGCCGGCGAACTGGTACGGCTCTTCAGCTGAGGTTCAATATCGGCATAGCGGACAATGGGCCCGGCAATGAGCTGCGGAAACATGGCGATGTAGGTGCCAAGATCGATGAGATTGCGCTGGGCCGCCACCGTTCCCCGGTGGACATCCACCACATAGCTGAGAATCTGGAACGTGTAAAAGCTGATGCCGATGGGCAGCGCCACCCGCAGAAGCGGCACCGAAAGCCCGGTGACAGCATTAAAGCTGCGGATAAAGAAATCGGCGTATTTGCAATAGCCCAGAAGCAACAGACTAAAAAGGACCGAGGCGGTCAAAAAAAGTTTTGACCGCCGGGGATTGCTGATACGATATTTTTCCACCAGCCGTCCAAAGAGATAGCCCTGCAGGATGGAAACTACCATAAAGAGGACGTACTTTGGCTCTCCCCATGCATAGAAAATAAGGGAGAAGAAAAGCAGGACGGCATTTTTAGCCCGCCGCGGCGCTAAAAAGTAGCACAGCAGCGTAAGCGGCAAAAAGTAGTAGAGAAACGGGATGCTTGAAAACAGCATGAGCTGATCCTCCCGATGGGTTACTTAAAAATCAATGGCTTCATCAAAGGCGACAACCGCAGCGGAGTAAGCACCGGTGATCTGATCGCGGAACGCATTGATGAGATCCTCGTGGCCATACATGGCAACCACTACCTCATTTACGGTGATGACAACTACCTTATCGGGGAAGCCGCACATCCACTGGCGGGACTGGATGCTATCGCGCAGAGCCTGAGCCAGGGTCGCCGCATCGGAAGCGTTCTTCAAGTGATAAGCGCCGCAGCTGAAGGTGTTCATGTTCATCATGTGGGTGAGAGAAGCGGCACTATCAATGAGATCTACGCTCTCCGCCGGGAAAGACAGCATATAGCTGAGGTTATCCACATCGGAAATATCGAACTTGCCGGGAGCGCCATCGACGGGGGTGGTGGCATCGCCGCCTGCAGCGGGGAACTTTTCATCCTCGGAAAGGCCCTCCCACGCTTTGGTCAGGACTTCCAACGGATCGGTAACGGCTGCATCGTTGCCGCCATTATTGCCGGAATTGTTGCCGCAAGCGGCAAAGGCCAGTACCATTACGGCGGCCATCAGAATGGAAATAATCTTTTTCATGGGAAATTCTCCTTCATTTTTTAAGATGTTTTTTGTATCATCCAGACGCCCTGCTCATTTTGAGAAAGGGTCACAGTCTGCGTATTGACGGTCAGGCTATAGCGGCTGCCTGCCGTAGGCTGCGGGATTACCCACCGAATGGTGCAGCGGCCGCTGCCGCTTTGGGTACCGCTCCACTCGGAAACGGTATTCCCCTGGGCAATCTGCAGTTCGCCCGCTGTGGCGGTCAGCTGCCACGCGCCGCGGCCGGTAAGGGTCAGTTCTACCTCCAGCTCTCCGGCGGAATAAAGGGCCGGTTCCGCCCCGCGGGTCGGGCCGGCTTGTTCGGAGACGGCTACTGGGCTGCTGCCAATCGCGGCGCCATCCATGGAAAGGCGCAGAGAACCGCCCTGCTGCCACAGCACCGAAATACCAAACACCAGCAAAATGGCGGCGGCCATGGCGCTCCATCGGCCAAAGGCCGGGTGGCGCGGGGCCGGCGGCGCGGTTATTGCCTCCTGCAGCAGGTCTTCCTCAATGCCGGTAATGGCTGATGCTAAGGCCTCATGCTTCATAGCTCCACCCCTCCCTTTCAAGATAATGCTTTAGCCTGGTACGGGTTCGCAGCAGCATGGATTTGACACGGCTTTCGGAAAAGCCGAAATGATCGGCAATTTGCCCCACGGGCTGACACAGAAAATATCGCTGCAGAAAAACCTGCCGGCTTTCTTCCTTTTCGGTACGCAGAAAAGCACTAAGCACCCGGGAAAATTCGGCGGCTTCCGCTTCGCTTTGCGGTTCGCTGCCGGCGGGCAGATATTCTGCCAGCTCCTCCAGCGAAAGCGCCGCTTCCCCTCCGCCCCGCTTTTCAGCCATTTTGGCCTTATACCGGTTCAGCGCCAGATTGCGGGCAATGCGTCCGAGGAAGGCCGCCAAAAACTGCGGCCGCTGCGGCGGAATGGCATTCCAGGCCCGCAGATAGGTATCATTGACATTTTCTTCGCTGTCTTCACGATCCGCTAAAATATTCATGGACAGCCGCATACAGTATGCCCCGTATTTGCGGGAAGTTTCAGCGATGGCATCGGGACTGCGCTGCCAGTAGAGTTCGATGATCTTTTCGTCCTCCATCGGGCGCTCCTTTCCTGCTTTTCGGAAAGCTTCCTCACCCTTATAGACAACATTGGCCCGGGTTTGGTTGCGCGGAAAAGCAAATTTTTTTATTTTTGAGAGAAAATTTTTGGGGGAGAGAGAAAATCCGCAGGAGTCACAGGGGGCTGCTGCGGTTTTTTCTACGGTATTAAATCCAGATTTCCGCCATCTTCCACCGTGTGGCCCTCCAGCAGCAAAAGTTTTTCCGCCAAAAGGCGGGAAAAGCCGCCGATGACCGCCGCCGTGGCAATGATCTCCTCCACCCGGTCGGTATCCAGCATGGTGGGCTCTTCATCAACGTGCTTCAGGATGGTGGCACAGGCCGCGCGAACCTCCTGGGTAAAGTAACAGGCCGCCAGGCTGTGCCGTTCCACATATTCGGTGTAAAAGGGCTGCAGTTCCTCCTCGGTCAGATCGGAGGGGATGAGCCGCTGCACCAGTGAAATGCTTAATCCCTGCTTCAAAGTGCAGATCATGATAAGGTAGGCAAGATGCACGCGGTAGTAACGTTTTTTGATGGGACCGGGCATCGCGCGCGTGCGCACGTAGTTATTAATGGCCGCTGCCGTAACGGCTTCTTCCTCTTTCAGTTCGGGCGGGAGATAATCCAGATAGCCGCGCAGCAGGGTGACAACCTGCTCCATATAGAGGCCGATATCCGGGATTTCCTCCCATGCGGGAAGACGGTAGCGATTGAGATAGCGATCCCAGCGGCGCAGCTTGGCCGCTACCAGGTCATTATCAAAACTCACAGTAAGTCACCTCTCTTTGGGCGATATTATACCACAGCCAAAAGAAGCCCGCAAGGACCTATAATGAATATTATGGCTTGACATAATCATAAAAATAGTGTAATCTAATGAAGCATATTAGATGAAAGAAGGTTCTGTATCTTGTACGAAATCTTTACCGATACCGCTGCCAACCTGGATTGCTCGCTGCTGGAGGAACTGGGAGTTGGCCTTATCCCGTTTTCCTTTTACTATAATGGCGAGGAACACCGCGTCACCAGCCTGGAACAATTTGATGGGCACGCCTATTATGATATGATCCGGGCCGGAACCGAAGTGACGACCTCGCTGGTTGATCCCCAGCGGTACATCGATGGCTTTACGCCTGTGCTGCAGCAGGGCCATGATGTTCTGTTTGTGGGGATGTCCAGCGGCATCAGCGGCAGCTATGCTTCCGCCGAAGTGGCAGCCGCCACGCTGCGGGAAGAATTTCCGGAGCGAAAAATCCGTCTGGTGGATACCCTTTCCGCTTCGCTGGCCGAAGGGCTGCAGGTGCTGAAAGCCGTGGAGGGCCGCGCCGAGGGGGTGGACATCGATACAATGGCCGACCGCCTGCTGGAAAGCCGCCACAATATGTGCCAGGTCTTTACGGTGGATAACCTGAAATACCTGAAACGGACCGGGCGGATCAGCAACCTGAAAGCGGCTGTTGGTACCGTACTGCAGATCAAGCCCCTGCTGAAAGGGGACCCGGAGGGGAAAATTGTCTGCTTTGCCCAGGTGCGGGGCCGGAAAAAATCCATCGAAATGATGGCGGAGCAGTACGACCGCTATGTGGAAAACGCCGAGTGCGAAACCATCGGCATAGCGCATGGCGACTGCCCGGAGGACGCGGAAGCCTTGATTGCCCTGCTGAACCGCAACCACCCCCCGAAAAATATCATCAATGCCTGCTATGAACCGATGACGGGTGCCCACGTAGGCCCCGGCGCCCTGGCGCTGTTTTTCTACGGAAAAAAGGAGTTCCGTCCGGCCACGAAGTGATTTATTCGAGAATGCAGTCTGTTTATTCTGTTATTCCGAATAATTTTTCGCTATAACCGAACAATAATCATTGCCCCCGCAGGTTGTGGGGGCTATAATTATCTTTACCATTATTCTACACGCAGACAATCGGTAAACTGTGCATTTTTACAACCATACAATAACAGGCGGCGTTTTTTATGATAAAATCCACGGCAAAACTGCATACAGATCCAAAGGCCGTGGGGAAACTGCGCCTATGGGCACTGGCAGCCCTGCTGCTGGTTGTTTTTGTGGCATCGTTTTTCCTGGGACGGTACGGTGTTTCCCTGACGCTGGGGCAATTCCTGGGGCTGATGGCAGAAGGACTGCAGCGGGTGCTGACTTCAATCATCAACGGCGTGGGCAAACTTTTCGGGTTTTCCATCGACCGGTTGTTCACCGTCCCGGTGACCTGGCCAGCGGTTATGGAAACCATTGTATTTAATATCCGTATGCCCCGCATTATTATGGCCTGCCTGGTGGGCTGCTGCCTGGCTTCCGCCGGCGCGTGCTATCAGGGGGTATTCCAGAACCCGATGGCGGCCCCCGACCTGCTGGGTGCTTCCACCGGCGCCTGCTTTGGCGCTGCGCTGGCAATTCTGCATGGGCGTTCTTCCGCTATGATTACGCTGTACGCATTTTCTTTCAGCCTGCTGACGGTGCTGCTGGTCTTTGTGATAGGCCAACGGGCCCCGGGGCAAAAGACCGTAAACCTGATCCTGGCCGGCATTATGATCAGTTCGCTTTTTTCGGCAGGAACTTCTTATATCAAACTGGTGGCGGACCCCGGCAGCAAACTGCCGGAGATTACCTACTGGCTGATGGGCAGCCTTTCCGGCACCCGCGGCGTTGATATTCGCTTTGCTATTTTCCCCATGGCACTGGGACTTATCCCCTTACTGCTTATCCGCTGGCGGCTGAACCTGCTGACACTGGGAGAAGAGGAAGCCCGCGCCCTGGGGATCAATACCGCCCTGCTGCGGCTGATTGTAGTGGTATGCGCCACACTGGTGACGGCCGCCTCCGTTTCAGTCAGCGGTCTCATTGGCTGGGTGGGGCTGGTCATTCCCCATCTATGCCGTCGATATATCGGCAACGATTACCGCAAGCTGCTGCCGGCTTCGATGCTGTTTGGAGCGACATTTTTGCTGTTGGTGGATAACATCAGCCGGAACCTGCTGGCGGTGGAAATCCCCATCGGTATTTTGACTGCCTTTATTGGTGCACCGTTCTTTATTTACCTGATGCACCAGAAGGGAGGCCATGTATGAATCCTTCCATTCAGGCCGAGGAAGTACGCTTTTCCTACGGCAAAAACGAAGTGCTGCGCGGGGTGAACTTTGCTGCGCAAAGAGGACAACTCATCGCGGTGCTGGGCCCCAACGGTGCCGGAAAAAGCACCCTGTTTCGCTGCCTGCTGGGTCTTTACCACAATTACCATGGCTCCATAAAAATAGACGGCCGGGAAGTAAAGAGCCTGCAGCCGCGGGAAATCGCGGCCAAGGTGGCCTATATTCCGCAGACACAGACACCAACCTTTCACTATACGGTACTGGAGATGGTGCTGATGGGCACCACCCACCGGGTACGTGGGCTGCAAAGCCCCGGCGAAAAGGAAGAAGCCATTGCGCGGGAAGCGCTGGCCCAGGTGGGCATAGCGGATATGGAACAGCGCAGTTTTGGACAGCTTTCCGGCGGCGAGCAGCAGCTGGTGCTGATAGCCCGGGCGCTGGCCCAGCAAACCGAGCTGCTGATTATGGATGAACCAACCAGCAGCCTGGACTATGGCAATCAGCTGCGAGTGATGCAGCGGGTAAAGGAACTGGCGCAGCAGGGTTATACCATTCTGCTTTCCAGCCACAACCCCCAGCAGGACTTGCTGTTTGCCGATCGCATTCTAGCCCTGCACGATGGCGTTATCTGCGCTGACGGCGCACCGAGAACGGTGGTTACACCGGAGCTGCTGGACAAGCTGTATCACATCAAAACACGGCTGGCAGAAGCCGAAGAAGGACGCTTGATTGTGCCGCTGCTAAAGGGGGACAGCTGATGTTTACCTGGAATGAAGATATGATCCGCTTTTTGCAGGATGCCAGCGAGCAAAGCGACTACCACCGCCTGCTGGCCAAGTACCTGGCCGAGCGGCTGCCCCAAAACGCCCATGTGTGTGACGCGGGCTGCGGACTGGGTTACCTCAGTCTGCGGCTGGCCCCCTATTGCCGCCAGGTCACAGCGGCGGATATTAGCCCGGAGGCCCTGGCAGTGCTGCACGAAAACTGCATAAAAGAGGGCATCACCAATATAGAGACCCGCTGCGGCGCCATCGACGCCATGGCGCCCGATCCTCCCTACGATGCGATGATTTTCTGCTTTTTCGGCACCGGAGACGAAGCGCTGCGCATTGCCAAAAAACAATGCTGCGGCCCCGTTATCATCATAAAAAAAGCATGGAGCGAACATCGTTTTTCCATTGGAAAGCAAAAGCTGAGCCACGAAGGCTACGAAGACACGATGGCGCTGCTGGAAAACCTGCATATTCCCCACCGGGGTGAAACCCTGGAAATGGAGATGGGGCAGCCTTTCCGCAGTGTGGCGGATGCCTGCCGTTTCTTTGAAATTTACGATAAAAGCGGCGCTGCTGTCACCGAAGAGGCTGTAAAAGTGCGGCTGACCTCCACCGGGAACGAAACATTCCCCTGGTACCTGCCGCAGCCCAAAATCATGGGCATTATTACGTTGGATAGCAGTGACATCTCTGAGTTATAAAAAATCCAAAGCCACAAAAAAGAAGGAGAAAAAAGAACATGAAAAAGATGCTAAGCATTCTGCTGGCCGTCATGATGATCGCCACCTTGGCGCTGACCGGCTGCGGACAGAACAATGATCCTCCCCTGGATCCCGATCCCACCACCCGTACTTTTACCGACTCCCTGGGCCGTGAAGTAACCCTGCCTACAAACCTTTCCAAGATCGCCATTTCCGGCCCTCTGGCACAGATTGTCGTATTTGCCATTGCGCCTGAAATGATGGTTGGTACGGTCAATGGCTGGTCGGATGCCGCCAAGGATCTGATTCCCGAAGAATACTACAACCTGCCCCAGCTGGGCCAGCTGTATGGTGGCAAGGGCGAACTGAATCTGGAAACCCTGCTGCAGTCCGGCGCTGAGATTGTTATCGACGTGGGCGAACAGAAGGACGGCATGGCCGATGACCTGAATGCTCTGCAGGAGCAGACTGGGATTCCTTTTGTACACATTGACTGCTACACCGGCAGCATGGGCGATACTTACCGCACCCTGGGTGCCCTGCTTGGTAAAGAGACCGAGGGCAACGCTCTGGGCGAGTATTGCGATAAGGTTTATACCCGCACCCAGGACATTGCCAACAGCGTAGAGAAGGTAAACCTGCTGTACTGCCTGGGCGATAAGGGCGAGAACGTCATTGCACAGGGCAGCTACCATGCGGAGGTCATTGACCTGCTTTCCAACAACCTGGCTGTTGTGGATTCTCCCTCTTCCAAGGGCAGCGGCAACGAAGTGGATATGGAACAGATCCTGAAGTGGAACCCGGATGTTATCCTCTTTGCCCCCGGCAGCGTATATGCTACGGTTGGTGGGGATTCTGCTTGGCAGGGCGTTAATGCCATCAAGAATGGCACCTACTATGAGGTACCGAATGGTCCTTACAACTGGATGGGCTTCCCTCCCTCCGTTCAGCGTATGCTGGGTATGATGTGGATGGCAAAACTGCTGTACCCCGAAGCGGCCGATTATGACCTGTACACCGAGGTAAATGAGTACTTCCAGCTGTTCTACCACACCAACCTGAGCGAGGATGCCTACAATGCTCTGGTTGCCAATTCCATCGGCACCGTAGAAGTAAAGGCTGCCGCCTGATCTTTTCTGTACAAACTGTCCGGCCATTTTGCGATGGCCGGACATCTTTTTGCACGCGGATGGTATTGCCGAATGTTTTTTCACCTTTTACGGTAGAATGGACTTGTAAGCAGGCACAAAAAGCGGTATAATAGCATTAATATCATTATTCTTTAAAAAGGCAAGCGGGAAGGACGAGGAACAGCATGGTAGAGGCCGGCGGGCGAGTACAATCCATCGAAAAAGCGGTAAGAATCCTGGAGATTTTGGCAGAGGCCGGCGGTCCCATGCCGCTGCGGGAAATTGCCCGCCGTACAGCGCTGCCCAAAAGCACCCTGCATGGCATTATTTCTACTCTGCGGGAAACCGGCCTGGTAGAGCAATCGGCAGAAGACGGCTGCTATGGGCTGGGTCTGCACCTGTTTGAACTGGGGTGTGCTGCCAGCGACAGCCGGGATATTACCGCCATTAGCCGGCCCTTTTTACAGGAGTTGGCCAATCGCGCCGGAGAAACCGCCTTCTTGGCAGCTCTGGATGGCACCGATACCCTGTTGCTGGAGGTCATGGAAGCTCCTAACCCACTGCGGGTAGCGCTGGCTCCCGGCACCCGTTTTCCACTGTATTGTACTGCACAGGGAAAGGTTTTTCTGGCGTGGAACGAAAATATTCTGCGGCAAATCTGCCGCAGCGAACCGGTTGCCTATACCCCCCACACCCATATTTCCCCGGAACAAATCCAGGCCGACGCCGCTGCCACACGGGAACGCGGCTATGCGATTGAAGACGGCGAACACCGGATTGGCCTGAGGGCCCTGGCAGCCCCCATTGCCGATATCGATGGAAAGGTGCGATATGCTATCGGCGTTGTTGGTATGTTCCGTCTGGTGCAATCGGAGGAGTTCGCTACCGCCGCTCATCTGGCAGTAGAGGCAGCCCGCGCCATTGCCGCCTCCCTGCAGCGTAGACCGTAGAAAAACAGAAAAGGATCAACGGAGCCGCCCCCGAAGGGACGGCTTTTTATTCTATTAAAAAGCCGCGCATCCTGCCTGGTGGAAGAATGCGCGGCTATTTCGATTATGATTTTTGGGCCAAGGCCGATAGTGCTTCGGCAATGGTTTTTTCATTGGCTTCCATGCCGTATTTATCTACTTCGGCGCGGCTGCGGGGGCCATGCGTCAGGCACCCTGCCCCGCCAATGCAGCCTCCGGTGCAGGCCATTCCCTCGATGAAGTTGGCATCCAAAAGATTTTTGCTCTTTTTGAACAGCGCAATGCGGCACTGCTCGATGCCATCGCAGGAGGCTGCTTTCAGCGCAAAATCGGTATGACCATGTTCTTTTATCCCCTGTGCCACCGCTTCCGCCAATCCGCCGCAGCGGGCAAAGATGCGGCCGAAGTAGGAAGCTTCATCCAATACGCCTTCTTCCAGCGTGGTAATATCGATCTCACGGCTATCGAACAGGGCCTGCAGCTCCTCAAAAGTCATTGCCGCATCCACATAGGGGCGTACCGCCGGTTTGGCCGCTTCCCCTTTTTTGGCCGTACAGGGGCCAATAAAGACGACCTTTGCGGTTTCATCCTGCTCTTTCAGATATTTGGCGATGGTTGCCATGGGGGAAAGATTGTGCGAAATGTAGGGCTTCATTTCCGGGAAGGCCTTTTCGATATAGCTGACAAAGCCGGGGCAGCAGGAGCTGGTGAGAAAGCCTTTTTCCACCAGTTCGCGGCTTTCGGCATCGGCCACCATATCGGCGCCCAGGGCGGCTTCCACCACCGAATAGAACCCCAACTGATGCAGCCCGGTAACAACCTGCCCCAGCTTGGCATAGGTAAACTGGCTGGAGATGGAGGGGGCTACAACGGCATAGACATGGTACTTCTCGTTCCCCTCGCTCTTTTTTATCATATCGATGACATTGAGGATATAAGATTTATCGGTAATGGCGCCAAAGGGGCACTGATACACACAGGCCCCGCAGGAAATGCAGGTATTATTATCGATCGCGGCGGCCTTGTTCTCATTCATGGTGATGGCCTTGATTTTGCAGGCGTTTTCGCAGGGGCGCTTGCGATCCACAATCGCGGAATAAGGACAGACCCGGGCGCAGGCGCCGCAGTCCACACACTTGGACTTATCGATATGGGCCACATGATTGTGGAAGCTGATGGCGCCCTTGGGGCAGACATCCTCACAGCGGCGGGCCAGACAGCCGCGGCAGGAATTCGTAACTTCGTAGCCGCCCATGGGGCATTCATCGCAGGCGATATCGATGACTTCGATGACATTGGGATTCTGCCGATTGCCGCCCATGGCCATGCGCACCCGCTCGCTGAGAATGGCGCGTTCTTTGTACACACAGCAATAGATGGTTTCGGCATTGCGGGGCGCCAATTCCCGCGGAATGGACATCACATTATCCAACAGGGTATCATTCCAGGCCTGGCGCGCTACTTCCCGCAGCACTTTATATTTGATGTACTGTACCTTGGTATCAAACTTTCTCATGGGTTCCCCCTTCTTTTAGAAATACATTACCTTAACCCGCTTACCCATTTTGCGCAGCAGCTCCGAGAGTTCTTCTACCAGTTTCATCTTGATATTGAAACTGATGGGTAAGTTGGGATCCTGGTGGGCGGGATTGACGGCGCGGCCGACAAAAAAGCTGACATCAGTTGCCTCCTCAAACAGCATCCGGCTGATCAGGCAGGCCCCATCATGGCCGTAGCCCCATTCTTCGTGCCGTTCGTTCTGATCCAGCACATCCTTTGCGTACTCAATGACCCGGCTAATGGTAATGATCCCCTCTGTCACCAGATCTACCCCCTCCATGTGGGCAACGGGCGGCAGATCGGAAGCCTGGTACTGCAATTCGGTGGTAATGGGTGCCCCAAGATATTGGGAGGCAATGGAGGCAGTCGTACCGCCGCAGATAATCCGCTTCCCCTCTTTGGAGAAAAACAACGTCATCATGCGGGTATCATCATCGCGGTTACGGGGCGGGCCAAACAGAATATTGACCGGTTCCCTCCGGCGCACCCGCACCACGCAGGCGGTGGCATCATCGCCCGGCTTGCCGCCATACAGGCGGTTGCATTCTTCCACCAGCATGGTAGAAAGCGTTTTGGCATTGTAACCGGCCACCGAAGCCGTTGCCACAAAATCGGCAATATCCTTTAACTGCCACCCAAAATTATACGCTACGCCAATGCCGGCATGGGGGCAGCCATCGCTGACCGCCACCAAAATATCTCCTTCCTGCAGACGCAGATCGGATTTATGTACCTTTTTGTCCCCCCCCACAATCATATCCCGGCCGGGCAGATCGGTGGGCACACCATCGCGGATTAAAATAACCGGCGGATTATCATAACAGATAATCTCCGCCATTTCGTTATTGATCAGACGGATGATGGTAAAGGTGGAATAGGCCACCTTACGGACGGAGCAAATGGGAAGCGTGGCCGCAATGGCTTTGACACATTCTTCCAGCGGCAGTCCCTCGGCAATCATGGTGGAAATGATGCGGGAAGTAAGGATCGAAAGAATATTGGCTTTTACCCCGCTGCCCAGGCCATCGGCCAGCACCACTACAGAGGACTCTTCCCCCTGCCCTGCTGCCTCCACATGATCGCCGCACAGCTCTTCCCCTTCATGATTGATGCTATTGTAACCGATTTCTACGCACAGATCATTCATCGGATACCGACCCTTTCAGTTTATACAGCGCTATCTTGGTCTCTGCTGCCGTTTCTCCCAGCAGGGAGGCAATTTCCTGCACAATACGCATCTGTTTGGCCACCACGCCATCGGCGATTTCCGCCGTCTGCCGGCTGAGTTCCTCCTTTTGGCGGCGTACCCGTTCCTCTTCGGTCACATCGCGCAGAATACAGATGATCTGGTGGAATTCCCGATCCATGACAATGGTTTCTTCCGCATAGCGATTGTATTCCGAAAGATAGACCCGTTTTTTCTCCACGCTGTGCCCACTTTCCAGCACCGTAAAGAAATCGCCGGGATCCAAAATGCGGACAATCGGTTCGCCCAGCACATCGGAGGGAGAGGACAAATTCATCATGGCAAGCGCTGCGCGGTTAATCTGTTGAATCTCCAGCTTTTCATTGAGCAGGATAAAACCGTTGGGGGAGTTATCCAGCACATTGCCGGTAAAGCTTTCGGCACGATCTTTGAGGTACGGCAGACACATGGAAATTTCCGCCTTGCCCTGATAGACGGCAATGGCCTTTTCCCGGCAGGTATTGTAGCCGCAGGAACCGCAGTTCAGTTCATCTTCCGGCTTCTTCTTGCCCATTTTACGCAGGATGTCAGTCAGCTCCCGTTCCGAGGGCAGGTGCCGTTCCTTGATGAGCGGCAGCCATTTTTGCCGCAGGAGTGCCGGTTCCGGCTGAGGCAGATTGAAATCTTCCCGGCCCGCAACCCGTTCCACCGCCTGGTAATCCCGCACCGGGGAACGATGGAATTTTTCCATCACCGGGCCGCCCACGCAGCTGCCGGTACACATCGACATTTCAATAAAGCAGCGATGCAGTCCGCCATGCAGCAGGTCTTCCATGACGGCCAGGCAATTTTCAGCTCCATCTACCGCCATATAAACATAATCCTGATTGGGCTTTTCCATGCTGCGCAGAATGCCCCCCGCCGTGGGGAACAGCCGCGCGCAGCCGCCCTTTTGGAGTTCCGGGGCCTGTGACACGGCAATATGTTCCTGATTAAGCCAGGCGGTCAGTTCATCAAAGGTAAGGACCGCGTCAACCTCCTCGCATTCCTGGGCTTCCTCTTTTTTGGCCACGCAGGGGCCGATAAATACCGTTTTAGCCCCCGGAATACGGCGCTTGATATCGGCGCAGTGTGCCTGCATCGGCGACATTACCGGTGCCAAATAGCCCAGCAGCGAAGGATAATACCGCCGAATGAGCAAATTAACCGATGGGCAGCAGGAGGAAATAATAATATCCTGGTCGGCTTCCATTACCATGCGGTCATATTCCCGTTTCACCACCGTTGCGCCCAGGGCAGTTTCTTCCGCATCGTAAAAGCCCAGTTTTTTCAGGGCCTCCCGCAGTTCTTCTATTCCGCTGCCGGCATAATTGGCAATGAAGGAAGGGGCCAGGCTGGCTACCACCGGTGCGCCGCTTTGCAGCATCACACGCACCTTGCCGGTCTCATCCACAATCTGCTTGGCCTCCTGCGGGCATACCACAAAGCACTGCCCGCACATAATGCACTCATCCTGGATGATATAGGCCTGATTGCCGGAGAAGCGAATGGCCTTGACCGGACAATGGCGGATACACTTATAGCAATTTTTACAGTTGGCTTTTTTCAGCGTCAAACATTCCATTCGAACGTTCCTCCCCGCCGCAGCGGTTTTATTGCTTGTTCAGGGCTTTTAGCACCTTTTCTTCAAAGAATGCGCGGGTTCCTTCCGGCGTGACCGAGCAGAATTCCTCATCCACTTTTACACAGACGCCCAACTGGCACTGCCCCATGCAAAAGGCGCCGCACAGTTCCACCTCATCGCTGAGGTTATGATCGCGGATCAAATCCTGCAGCTGCTCCACCACCTGGCGGGAGCCGCGTACATGGCAGGAAGATCCGATACAAACTGTAATTTTCATCAGGAATTCACCTCTGTTTCAATCTCTTGGGGATTCTGCAGTCCATCGGAGTTGTCAATCCACCGCTGCAATTCGGCACGACTGCTGGCATTCGCCACCACCGTTTGGGAGGCCGCCACCAACGGGATCCAGCGGCGGATATGATGCAGCTCAATGCCGCTTTTTTGACAGAACAGTTCAAGATAGCGCTCCGCCCAATCCGGCTGACCGCGCATCCGCAGCAGCAGATAGGTTCTGGCAGCATCGGCCGCGGCATTGCCCTGCGTAGCGTGGAACCAATCGATGATATAGGGCTTGCCATCGGTACTGCTGATAATGACCTTGGAGGGGACAAAATTGCCGTGGCAAACTTCATTGTATTTGGGGATCCGCTCCAGGCGGGAATAAAGGTCATAACGATCGGTGGCGGAAAGTTCCGAGCTGTTGATATTGCGCTGCAGCTCATCTTTCAGCTTTTTAAACATCGGGCAGGATTGCTGATGGATGTGACAATGCAGCTCTGCAAAAAGCTCTATGTACTCCTCGGTTTTTTCCGGGTGTTTGGCCATCAGCTGTTCCAGGTTTTCTCCCTTGATATATTCCGAAACAATGGCCCACTTGCCATTAATGGAGGTCACCTCCAGTATTTCGGGGACGGTGACGGTCGTTTCCTCCATACGGGCCTGGTTCAGCGCTTCATTGATGACATCAGCCTTGGCACAATCGGGGTTAAAAACCTTCAGGCAGCGATCCCCATCCCGAAAAACGGTGATGCTGTTCTGCACCGAAATAATGCGATCCAGGTTCACGGGGCAGCCTCCTTCCTTATACCAGGCGGGCCTTTAGATGAGCCAGCGAAAGGGCCAGATTTTCGTATTGAATAACAGCATCGGGCGGCAGCTGCAGCCGGCAGGGGGCAAAGCACCAGAAGGCCCGCACGCCGCTGCGATACAGTACATCGGTCACGGCCTGCGCCGCTTCCTTGGGCACCGTAACAATACCGATACTGACCTTGTTGGCGGCACAGAAATCGGCCAGATCCGCCATGGGCAGCACCGGCTTCATTTCACTGCGGTCACCCTCCGCCGGGACATTCAGATCGAATGCCGCCAGGATATTGGTGCCGTATTCCGAAAAACCTGCGTAATCCAGCAGCGCGCGGCCCAGTTTCCCGGCTCCTACAATAACTGCCGCAGCCGGACGGCCGCCCAGACAATCCTCCAGGCAGGCAGTCAGCTCTGCGCGGTCGTAGCCTACGCGGGGGCGGCCTGCTCCGCATACCGCGCCCAGGTCTTTCCGCACCTGCACTTCGCCCAGATCCAGTGCCTTGGCAATGCCGGTGGCCGAAACGGTGGTGATCTCCTGCGGAAGCGAACTGATATAGCGCAGATACTGCGGCAGACGGCCTATGGTGGCTCTTTTGATTTCTTTGGTATTCATACGGTGATTCCCCTTCTTAAATAATCAGTGAAGTTTATATCGATAATATGCGGTACCTTTCCAAGGCTATTCTATCACGTCTTCCCCCCGAGGGGAATTGCTTTTCTTTTATATCGGTATTGTAAATATCGATATAACGAGAGCGTAAAAAGTGCCCGCCAGAAAGCGAGCACATTTCATTGCATTATTGATCCCAATTATCCGGAAGTTCCCGCCTGGTGGCAATGAGTTCGGCAATAAATTGCTTATCCAGCGGGGAAAGGGTGTAGTCCTGCCGATAGATCAAAACATCTTTATACCGGCGGCGGCTATCCCGGCAGGGGCGGTGCACCAGCGAATATCGCTCCAGCAATTCCTGCGAAACCGGAGATACCCACATAAAGGCCTGCGGATTGCGGGAGAGCAGCTCAAAGCGGCTGGCCCGTTCAAAGACATAGATCCGGCGGTTAATATCATCCGGCAGCTCCTCCCGCCGCACTTCGGAAGCCGGCAGAGAAGGAACATAAGGATCGGCATAGGCCACCCGGATATAATCTTTCAGGTCCTCATAGGGGATACTTTCCTGCTGGGCCAGCGGGCAGTCGCGGCTCATCAGCAGGGCATAGCGGAATTCCGCCACCAATTCACACTGCAGGCCCTTTTCTTCCATCAGTTCTTTGTAGTAGCGGTCATAATTTTCGGCATACCGCAATATCCCCAGCTTAAAATCATCCTGCAGAACATTTTTCAGGGTGCGCATTGCATTGGTTTCTTTATAGAAGATCTCAAATTCCTCATCGGCAGGCAATTCGCAGGAAAAACGGGCAAATGCCTCCGAAATATAGCTGGAACGCGGCACCGAAATGGAAAAGTGCTTCTTTTTGGCGGAGCCTTCGGTAAACATATGCTCCACTTCATCCACCTGCTGCAGAATTGCCTTGGCATACCGCAGGAATACCCCGCCTTCCGGGGTCAGTTCCATTCCGCGGGCGCTGCGTTCAAAGATCGCAACTCCCAGGTTGTTTTCCAGGTCCTTAATGGCCCGGCTAAGATTGGGCTGGCCCACAAACAGCTTTTCCGCTGCCTTATTAATGGAGCCGGTTTCCGCCACCGCTACCGCGTATTTCATATGCTGAAGATTCATGGAAGTCCTCCTGTCCTCACGGGGACACACTATAATCGGGGTGATTTACAGGAAAAATTTCTTCTGAAGGGATTCCCGCAGGGGGCGGCAGCAGCCAATAATAATGAGCGTAAGCCCCAGAATGATGCCCGCCGCCAGCGGGTAAATGGACCACAGCAGGACCGTATGCACCTGAAAGGTCAGGTTGATGAGAAATTCCACCAGCACCATCAACCCGCCGGTAAGGATAAATGCCCCGCCAAACACAAACAGGTGCCCGCCATGCAGATAGCGCAGCAGAGTAACCATAACCGTTACCAGCAGCCCCGCCGCCCCTACCACCGGGAAAGCAAAGGAAAGGAACCACTGCCCGCCGGTGGCCAGATCAATGTACAAAAGGTAAACCCCCAATGCAACAAAATCGATGGGGACAAAGATAACCGGATTGCCCCGGCGAAACCACAGTGGCAGCACAATCACAATATAGCCCATCAGCAAAGCCCCGGTGACATAGCCCGACCATACAATTCCGCCATTGATGCGCCAATCGCACAGCAGGCAAATCACGATAGGCAGCACCGTAAGCACCGTTACCACGAACAGCGCCCCGCTGCGGCTTACCTCCTTATGGGTGTGTTCTTCCGGCGGGTAGGGCCCTTCCCCGGTGGGTGGCTCCATTTCCGGGTGAAAGACGGTTGTGCTGCACAGCGGGCACTTTTTCTCGCTTTCGCCCAGTTCTACACCGCATTTTACGCAGTACATAGCTGTTCCCCCTTTTTGGACATTTCAGCGTCCGTTGCTTTCCGCCTTTACCGGCAGCCCCAGCCAGTGCAGCACTTCATAGAAGTGCCGTTCCAGCATCGGTTCCCGAATATTGCGGATCATATTGATATAGACGGTATCGCCCCAGGTGATGATGCCGCAGTTGTGCGGTGCCTTGGCCTGCACGCCGATGATAAAATCCATCCGGCGAATATAGGGGCGCATGGCATCGGGCACCCGCACTACGCCCAGATTGGACATACACAGGCAGCTTTTGCACTCTCCTACGGTATCAAATACCGCTTTCATGGCAATATTCTTGATGAACAAAGGCATCACCTTGAGAATGGGAATGCGCTCGCTGTTTACATTGGTGGCAATGCGGGCGCTCATATTTTTGCGGGTGACCTCCAGCCCCATGCGGTGATGCACAATGCGGCAAAGTTCTTCCAGGGTGTAATCCCCCAGCCGCGGATCGGCTTCCGGCGTGACATACTGGGCAAAGTTCCGCAGCGACTGGCTGGGGAACAGCCCGCGCAGGTTTACCGGCACCAGCACCTTTACCGGCCGGCGGTGTTTTCTGCTTGTTCCCTTTTCGGCCTGCAGGTTCAGGATTGCCTTCATCATGGCGGCACACAGCAGCTCCGTCACCGTCACGCCGTATTCCTTGGCCTTTGCTTTCAGTGCGGCGGCCGGCACCATCAGTGTTGTTAAATCCAGATAGCCATCCGGTTCCGGCGTTCCGCTCAGATGATAGGCGGTTGCCTCTTTGCGGCTGGCCTGCACTTTGCCCGCATACTTCTGGAAACTATCCTCCAATTCCTCTTCCCGGGGCGGATCCAGCCGGCGCAGCACCCCATCCTCCGGCGGGATTTCCACGCCATATTTCCGGCAGAGATACTCAGCCAGCAAAGTTTTAAGAAAAATGGTGCCGCCGGTGCCATCGGTCAGCGCATGGAAAAATTCCACCGCAATGCGATCCCGATATACCAGTACCCGAAAAGCACACTTGCGAATATCATCAAAGGGCATATGCACCAACGGATAGCTCTTTTCCGGCTGAATGGCCGGCGCCGCCGGAATTTGTTCCAGGTAGTACCAAAAGACGCCCCTGCGCAGCCGAACGGCAATGGAGGGGAAACGGCGCACCGTTACATCCAGCGCCGTTTGCAGGGTGGGGACATCTATCGTCTCCGTAAGGGTGGCCGAAAGCCGGAACAGATTATTCCAGTTGCGGCGGCGGGCCGCCGGGTAAATTTTTGCGGCATTGTCCAGCTGCATCCACCGCAGCTTGCGCTCACCGCCCATCACCCGGTTCAGGAACTTATTCATTTCCTCAAAGTCGGACATATTCTCATTGAGGTAATAAAGCACATAGGCGTGCCAGCGCTCCGGGGCCACAATCATCTTGCTTTCGCAGCCGGCGGCCAGCAATTTCTGATGCAGGCGGCGGGTGTCATCCAGCAGGATTTCATCCCCGCCCACAAAAAGCAGGACCGGCGGAAACCCTGTCAAATCGCCAAACAGCGGCGAAACCAGCGGTTCCTCCTTAGAGGTTACGCCACCGGTGTAGCAATCGGCATAAAACTGCAGCAGTTCTTCTGTCAGGGAAGGATCGGCTTCCCGGTTTTCTTCATAGGTTTCGCCGGAACAGGTCAAATCGGTCCAGGGCGAAATTCCGATCAGGCCGGCCGGCATTTCCATTCCCAGTTCCTTTAGCCGCAGGCACAGGGCACAGATCAGTCCTCCCCCGGCACTTTCCCCGCACAGCACAATCTGCTCCGGCGTATAGCCCTTCTCCAGCAGGTAGCGGTAGGCCTCCAGGGCATCTTCCACGGCAGCCGGGTAGGGACTTTCCGGTGCCAGGCGGTACGCCGCACAGAATACCGCGGACCCGCATTCATCGGCAAGGGTAGCGCCAAAGCCCTTGGCGTAATCCAAATCGCCGCAGGTATAGCCGCCGCCATGCAGGTACAATATTACGCCGCTGCGGCGTTCATCGCGGGGGATGAGCCAGGCCCCTTCGAAACGTTCAAAGGAGTAATCCCGCACAATGACATCTTTTTTGTGGATCGCTTCCATCAGCTCGCCCAGCTTATCCTGTCCCTTGCGGGTAACCTCCAACGAACAGTTCGCCACAAAGGGTTTAAAGAAATTGAGCTGCGAACGGACCAAACGGGCGGGAAGACCCATAAGCGCCGCCTCCTTCCATACCTTGTTAAAAGATAATTATAGCATTGACCGGCGGCAATGTAAAGCAACACCGCCCATACAAAAAAGCCTTCGCTTTATCGGCCAAAGCGAAGGCTTTTGGGATAAAATTTATCCGCCATTCCAGCCGTAAATTTTGATTAACTGCTGGTAAGTGTAAAAATAGGCGCCGGCGGGAAAATCGCACAAATCGCCGGTATTGGAGCAGATGAGATAATCTACCGTATTGCCGTCCTTATCGGTCAGCACGTCACTAATCATTACAATGTGGCGGAAATGATCGTTCCCCATTGCAATGACATCCCCCGCTTCGCCAGTATAGTACGGCGCCGCGGCATCCCCCACCAGCCCGCCGCCGGTATTGGCCGCCACACAGCTTACAAAGGAATTGACCCCCGACCAGGAAGCAGTGCGGTTGCCCTCCCCAAACCAATACCATGCGCTGCCTGTGGTATCCATCGGCACGCCGCCGGCATGGATTGCCTGAGAAACAAAATTCATACAGTTGCCGCCATAGCGGTCGTACTCCGCCCATTCCCCGTTGCGTTCTCCTGCCCAGTGGCGGGCATAGGCTACGGCCGCGGCCCGGTCATAGGCATTTTGGGCGGTCATTGTCTCGGCCGGCTGTCCCTGCTGCGCCAGGCGGGCAGCCAGGTTCTCCTCCGCCAAAGTGCGCTGCTCCTCTACGGTGCTGTAGCCCACCTCAATGGGCGGTTTTGTTCCATCGGAAAGGCCGTTATCTTTTGCCACAAAACGCATAAAGGGATAATAAGCGCTATCCCAGGCGGTATGCCGGCGGATCTTCCAGCCGGTTTCCTCGCTGCCTTCCAGCACAAAGCCCTGATACATCCCCAGTATTTTGCTATCGGCCGTCGGGCTGGCCGTAAAGTGCATGGTGGTATCCTCTTCGGTGCGCACCCGCACTGTACCATCCTCCTGCTGCTCCACTGCTGTACAGTTCAGTGTGGTTTTATAGTCCTGCAGCGTTAAATCGCTGAGAGAGGCCCGGCGAATTTCACAAAGCAGCGTCCATACATCCCGGTGCATTGCTGTCTGGTCTTCTTCGCTGAATAGATCCGCACAGTCCAGCACCTCCAGCCGCCCCATCGATTGATAGTAGCATTCCATAAAAGCTGTGATAACCGCCTGCTGCCCCGCCGTCAGTTCCGCTGCGGCTTCGCCGGTTATGGTTACAGTGCCGGGAATGGTATTTTGCTGCGATTGTTCCAATTCTTCGGTGGGTGTCATTGTCGGTTCCGGCTGCTTTCCGTTACAGCCGGCCAGCGCCAGCAAAAAGGCCAGGCACAAAATAGCTGCCCTGTATTTTATATGGTTGGTATGCATTCGGTTGCTCCTTTCCATGAATCTACACTTTATATTATACTTTACAACCTAAAGCTGACTTTAAGGCAAGTCCCTATCCTGAAAATTCACATAAAATTCATGGTTAAGGGCAGCAAAAAACGCTGCAGGATCCCCCACAGCGCTTTTTATTCTGCTTTCTTATTCCATCAGGCTTCCTGCAGTTCTTCATCCAACAGCGCCAAAATGGCTTTATCGGCACTGTAGAAGTAAGCCTCTTCGCCGACCAATTCCGTAATGCCCGCCCGGTCGAAATAGATCCGGACATCTTCGGCTACTCCGCAAAAAGCAATGGTATGTCCCTTTTGCAGCAGGTGTTGGCACAGTTCCAGCACCGCCTGCGCCCCGGAAACATCCACACTGGGCATCCCGCGCATGGAAAGAATCAGATGATCCTCCTCCGGCACCTCCTGCATCCGATGATTGAACTCATCCACAGCGCCAAAAAACAGCGAGCCGGTGACATACACCACCCCGGCAGAATCCAGTGCCGGAGATTTTCCGATGTCGCCGCGCAGCCGGCTGCTATCGATGGTGGAAAACGCCACATGAATACGGCTGCTTTTGGCCATATACAGGATAGCGGAATAAATGACTCCCAGCAGAATGGCCACCGTCAAATTGAATACCACCGTAGCCAGCATGGTGATAAGGAACTGGCTGATGGCAGAAAGGAACCGATGCGAAAAGATATACCGGATCCCTGCCCAGTCATTCATACGCCAGGCGGTCACCATCAGCACCCCGGCCAAGGCAGCCAGTGGCAGCCGGGCCATTACCCCGCCCAGCAGGAACATGGAGGCCAAGAGGAATATGGAATGGAATACACTGGTGAGCCGTGTTTGCTGGCCGGATTTGACCGCCACGCTGGTACGGGCAATGGCTGCTGTGGCCGGCACCCCGCCAAAGAACGGCAGCAGCATATTGCCAAGCCCCTGGGCAATCAATTCCTGATCGGCACTGAACGGTTCATTTTTCATTCGTGCGGCCGAAGCCCCGCATAGCAGGCTTTCTATCATGCCCAGCGCCGCTATGGTTACCGCCGGCGAAATAATTCCGGAGAGCATTTCAAGGTTCAGGCCGGAAAGACTCAGACGATCCGCCAACAGCAGGGTCCGGGGAATATCCCCCACCACCGCCAGATGATCCAGCCCCAGCAGCGCGGCGGCCACAGCGGCCGCAATAATTCCCACCAGCGAGCCGGGAATCTTTGTCCCCCACTTTTTGGGCCATACCAGCATAATGAAAACCACCAGCAGTCCGATGCCTACCGCCTGCCAGTTGGGATGAAACCCCAGCCGTCCATAGGAAAGCAGCTTTTCCAGGTTGCTGCTGCCCTGCGAGGCAGTCCCGAAAAAGTTATCAATCTGCCCCATTGCAATGATAATGGCAATACCGGAAGTAAAGCCCATGATGACCGGCATGGGGATAAAGCTAATCAGGCGTCCCAATTTTAGCAGGCCGGCCGCCAGCATCAGTACCCCAGCGGCAAAGCAGGCAAAAAATACGCCCTGCAGCCCATATTGTGCCACAATCCCGATCAGCACCGCACTCATGGCGCCAGTGGGGCCAGAAATTTGATAAGACGCGCCGCCCAGCAGGCCGATCACAATCCCCGCTATAATGGCTGTAACCAGTCCGGCGGCAGCGGTTGCCCCGGAGCTCACACCGAACGCCAAAGCCAGCGGCAGTGCTACGGCACACACCGTCAAGCCGGCCATCATATCCTTCAGCAGTCGGGCCGTATTATAGCCGCTGAATTCCTTACGAATATTCCCCAAAAATGATGTCAACATAGTGTCCTCCTTGTCAAAAGCTTTCCTACTATATCACCTTGGAATACCCATGACAAGGTCTTTTTTCAAAACCGTTATTTCAGCAAAAATTTCCGCCGAATCCGTTGTTTTTCTATCAATTTATCCTCCCAAATATCCAAAAAGAATGGGCATTCCGTTGCCGCGGAACACCCATCACCTTGTATTCTGGGGGGCGCGCCCCCAAAGATATTTACTCCAGATTTTCCTGCGGAGCAAGCGTTTTTACCCCAAAGCAGAAATAAACCACATGGAACACCCAAACGCAGCCCAGCACAATACAGCCGATGGTGATGCCCTTTATCCCCATTACCACCAGTCCTATGCTCATCAGCAGGGTTACAGTCACCATAATGCGCAGTTTGGTCTTCCGGGTCATGCCGCGCCCGGCAACAAAATCCTCCAGATTATCTTTATAAAGTTTGGTTTCCTTAAACCAGCGGTCCAGCCGCTCGGAACTTCTGGCAAAGCAGAATGCGGCCAGCATTAAGAATGGAAACGTGGGCAGCATGGGTAGCACTGCGCCCACCGCGCCCAGGCCTACCCCTATGCACCCCAGAATTACATACAGTATCTTTTTCATTGGTTCCTTTCCCTTTCCAGGCGTTTTTTCTCCTTTTTGCTTTCTATCACATGGCGCAGTGCCATCACCGGGTGATAAAAGATCATTCGCGGGCCGGAAAAGCGCATCACTTCCCGGATTTTCTCCCGCATTTCCGGGCGGTAGCAGTGCACGCGGCAATTACTGCAAAAAGTTTTGGTTTCCATAAAGGGGCACCGTTCGCTGCGCTGCCGGGCATAGTCCGCCAGGGCGGCACATTCGGGGCACAGGTTCAAGCCGCCATGCTTTTTGCGGCAGTACGGAGCAATCATCTGCGTTACCGTTTCTATTTCCCGCGTCCGTTTATCCTGCACATTCATCAGCTTGTCCTCCCATGCTCCACCGAATATACCCGATCGGCAATCCCCATGGTAGAGCGTCGATGAGAAACCAATACCACCGTTTTTCCTTCCCGTTCCTCGTGCAGCGATTTGAGAATGACCGCTTCGTTCAGACTATCCAGGTTGGAGGTCGGTTCATCCAGCAGCATCAGCGGGGCATTGTGCAGGAAGGCCCGGGCCAACCCCAACCGCTGGCGTTCACCGCCGGAAAGGGTGTCTCCCAGTTCGCCCACCGGGGTATCGTAGCCCTGCGGCAGGCTCATGATAAAATCATGCACCGAAGCCTTTTGGCAGGCTGCTATCATCTGTTCCTCTGTTGCTTCCAAATTGGCAATTTTGAGATTGTTCCGAATGGAATCATGGAACAGGTGCGTTTCCTGCGTCACAAAGCTTTCCATTTCCCGCAGATTTGCGGTATTAATCTTCTCGACGCTTTGGCCGGAAAGGCTGACGGTGCCCTGCTGCACCTGCCAGAACCGCATCAGCAGCTTTAATAGGGTGGATTTTCCGCTGCCGCTGCGCCCCACAATTCCTGTAATTTTGTTTTCCGGAATTTCCACCGAAAGATCATCCAGAATTTTTTCCTCGCCATAGGCAAATGTTACCCGTTCGGCTGCCGCACCATGGAACGTAATTTCCGGCTGGGCCGTCACTTCCTCCACCACCGGGGTTTCTTCCAGAATATCCATCACCCGGTTGCCGGCGGCAAAGGTGCTTTGCAGCGTGGAACCCAGCGCTGCCAGCGCAATGCAAGGACCAAAAGAACTCATCAGTGCCAGAGTACAGATAAGCGTTCCCTCAAAGGAGCAAAGTCTGGCCGAAAGCAGCAGCATTGCCAGATCAAAAAGCAAAATAACGGTATTGGTGATCGCGGTGTTGCGGCCAGCCGTACGCTTCATGCGTTCTTCTTCCGCCGCCAGCGCATCGGTACGGCGGTTCATTTCCTGCCGGCGGACTTCCCCCTGCCCATACTGCAGCGTTTCGCTTAAGCCGCGCAGCGAATCCAGCACAAAGCCGGCCAGCTCGCCGGAACCTTTGCGGAAACGCAGTCCATCCTCTCCGGAAAGGCGGGAGGTCACCAATGGGATAGCCACCCCTACCGTAAGGTACGCCGCCAGCGCCAGCAGGCCCAGGCCCACGTGGTACCGCCCAATAAAGGCCACCATTGCCCCACTGAACAGTACCGCAATGCAGATGGGCGAAATGGTGTGTGCATAGAAAACCTCCAGCAATTCAATATCGCTGGTAATGATATTAATCAGGTCGCCTTTATCGCGTCCCTCCAGCTTGGCCGGGCACAGCCGCCGCAGCGCGCCAAAGACTTTATCCCGAATAAGTGCCAACAGCTTAAAGGCAATAAAATGGTTGCAGGATTGTTCCGCATAACGCAAAAAGCCCCGCACCAGCGCAAAAAGAAGCACCGCCGTAAAAATAAAGGTCAGGCTCATACTTTCATTTAAGTGCAGCACATTCAGCACCGCATACCCGCCAAAGACCGTAATCAGCGCCGCGCACAGGTGCCCGATGAGTCCCATCAGTACCGCCAGCACCATATAGCCTGCCAGCGGCTTCACCAGGCCGATCAACCGGGCCATTACTTTCCAACCGCTTCGTTTCATTGGGACTTCCCCCCTTCCACATAGTGTTCCAGTTCCTGCTGGGTGTTCCACAGCTGGGCATACCGGCCGCCCGCCGCCAGCAGGGCTTTGTGGGTGCCGCTTTGCACCATCTGTCCTTTTTCCATTACATAGATGCGATCCGCCGTCACAACATTGGCCAGCCGATGAGAGATTAAAATTACGGTTTTGCGGCCGGCCAGGCGGTGAATTTCCGCCATAATATCATTTTCACTCTCCACATCAATATTGGAGGTTGCTTCATCAAAGAGGTAAACAGGGCTATCGTGCAGCAGGGCCCGGGCCAGCGCCAACCGCTGGCATTGGCCGCCGGAAAAGTTGCTTCCCTTTTCCGCCAGTTTGGTCTCCAGGCCTTCTTCCCCCCGCAGAAAATCGGCCAGCCGCACCTGTTCCAACACCTGCCACAGCGTTTCATCCGCTGTCCCGGGGGCGGCCATCAGTAGGTTTTCCCGCACCGTACCCTTAAAGAGATAGCTTTGGTGACTGATATAGGTAAAATGCTCCATCAGGCTTTCTTCACTGATCTCGCTCAGCGGAACACCGCCCACTGTCAGTTCTCCGCTCCAGCCTTTATTTTTGCCCATCAGCACCGCTGCAATGGTCGATTTTCCGCAGCCGCTTTCTCCCACAATGGCAGTAAAGCTGCCCTGGGGAATCTCCATATCCACCCCATGCAGGATTTCCCGCTGTGCTTCATAGCCAAAGCGCAGTCCGCGCATCTTTATGCTGCAGTCCTCCGGCACCAGCGTTGTTTTCCGGGCCGGCTCCGGCAGATCCAACAGCCGGAAGATCTTATCGCTGGCCGCCATGCCGTTCATGGCAATGTGGAAATAAGAGCCCAGCACCCGCATCGGCAAAAAGAAATCCGCCGCCAACAGGATAATCATCAGGCAGCCCGCCAGATCTACCCGGCCGGACCGTAGCTGGGTCGTCGCCAGAATAACCCCCAGCGCTGCGCCGCCATAGGCGATCAAATCCATAATGGTAATGGAATTTAGCTGCATCGTCAGCACTTTCATGGTGATTTTACGAAAATGCTCCGATTGCTCGTTCATCTCCCGGTGCTTATATTCATCGGATTGATAGATTTTGGTGGTGGTTAATCCCTGCAAATTTTCCAAAAAGGTATCTCCCAGCGCCGTATATTGGCCCCAGTATTTGGCCAGCAGTTTTTTGGCCCAGCGCTGCACCGCCACAATCGTCACCGGAATTAACGGTACGCACACCAGCAACACGGCAGCGGCCGGCAGGCTGATAAAGCTAAGCACCGCAAAAAGGGTAAGCGGCGCCAGCATGGCATAGAAAAACTGCGGCAGATAGGCGCCAAAATAGGTTTCCAGCTGATCTACTCCTTCCACCGCCACCTGCACCACTTCACTGGTCTGTACCTGCTCCCGGTAGGCGGTTCCCAGCCGCAGCAGCTTGCCATAGATCTGCTCCCGCAGGGTACGCTTCACCGTTTTAGCACTCAGGTAGCTCATACGGCTGGCCATGCGGGCGCACAGGTAACGAATGCCCACCGCGCCGGCCGCTATCCCCGCCGTCACCGCCAGCACATGGCCATCCGCCGTCCCCTGGTACAGCCGCTGCAGCAGGTGCGCTATTGCACCCATCATGGCAATATTCGCCGCCAGCGCCAACCACTGACATCCTACATTGCCGGCTATGTACTTTTTACTCTCCTGCACCGTCCCAATCAGACTTTTATTTACCATCATCGCAGCCATCATCCTGTTCTTTTTAATGTTGAAACTTCCATTTTTTAGTTAGCGTAAGCTAACCGTTTTTCAAAAAATAATGCGCCCTCCGTTTCTCGTCTGTTAGGCACAGCTAACCAGTATAATATCATGTTCCTTTTTTCTGTCAACCGCCCGAAAGCTTGTACTTTTTCCCATCTATTCGGCTTGACAAAAGGCCGCTCTCCGCCTATAATATGAGCCATCCGGAGACGGTATCGCTGCCATGGGCAGCTTTTTAAAGCACCGACAGTTAGTCTTGGCTAACTTTATGGAAAAGGAGTGTTTCTATGAAATATGCGGGAATGCCCTGGAGTGTGTGGTTGGTATTTGGTTCTTCCTTCCGGAAGCACCTTTGCACCTGTTTTGGCCTTACTGCGCAGCAGGCAAGGGATGTTGCCCAACGTGCACACCGGAAATACCGGGAAATCATTGCCGAGCTGCCGGAATTTGAAAAAGAGGATCGCTTCTCTCTTAATATCATCCACTGCGCTATGCTGTGTGCCTTTATTCTGTGTATGCCGCAGCGCCCCGATGTAGAAACCCTGACCACTTATTACGCCGAGGCCACCATGACCCCTCTTATGAAGTGGTTCTGCCGCCAAAGCGGTAAAACCAAATTTACGACAAAGGATATGGAAAATATGCGCCGGACGGAGGCCCTGCGGGCCGGCGATCGCAACCCTTATTTCTGGAATATGGAACTGCTCCCCTATGCCGATGGCAGCGGCTATGAAGCGCGCTTTACCTGCTGCGGCATTTGTGCCCTCACCAAAAAGCTGGGGCTTTACGACCTGACCCCCGCTCTGTGCCACCTGGATTACACCATGGGGGAAGCAGGCGGTGCCGCCCAGTTTGTCCGACAGTACACTCTGGCTACCGGCGGGCCGTACTGCGATTGCGGCTATGTCAAAAAATCCGCTTCCTCCCAATAATTCCCCACGCCAAAATCCCCTGTGCCGGTTGCTGCCAGCACAGGGGTACTTTTTTATCCTTTTTTCTTTTTACAGGCTGGCCGGGTCAATATGAAACTTTGCCTGCAGGAAGTACCGGTATTCCGGGTGGTCCTCCGCCTGGCGGTACTCCTCCCGCACCGTCCGTCCACTCCAGTCCGCTTCTTTTTCGGTCATTTCTTCGTAACGGCGCAGCACCAGCAGACCCTCCCGCTCTGCCTGCAAAATGGCTTCCAACGCATCGGGAATATACTCACAGCCTGTCACCGCCACCGGCCCGCGAGAGGTCACCGTATCCATAATCTGCACCGGCGGGCCGCGTCGGATCACCCGCTCCGCCGTATAGATATAGCCGGAAACACCGCGGTAGGTCTCCTCCAGCGCATGGGGGTAGTATTCCTCAATCCGTTGGCGGCCGTCTTCCGTAAAGCCATAAGGTCCCCACTTTTTCCAGGGGCCGTTGTAATCAAAGCCGGTTTCCCGGCAGTATTTTTCCACGGCGTTGCTCAGGTACACCAGGGTGTTTTCCCGTTTTTGTGAAAAGTACAGCAGCGAGATGCCATGGTTGGAAATGTGCGGCCGCAGCTCGGTCAATCCCCCCACGGGAGAAGCATGATACAGCATATTTCCTCCTTATCCCTGCCGCTGACCGCGGAAAAATTCCGAAAGCAGTGCCGAGCACTCCTCTGCCAGCACGCCGGCTGTCAGTTTCGGCGCCGCCCCCAAATCCAGATGCGCCAGATTTAGCCGGGAACCCAAACACCCGTATTGCGGATCCGCCGCCCCATATACCACCTGTCCTACCCGCGCATTCAGGATGACTCCACTGCACATCGGGCAGGGTTCCAGCGTGACATACAGCGTGCAGTCCTCCAGCCGCCAGTCCCCGCGGGCGCGGCAGGCCCCCTCAATGGCACGCACTTCGGCGTGTCCCAGCGGAGAACGGGTTGCTTCCCGGTCATTGCAGGCCGCCGCCAGCACAGTATCGCCGCATACCACCACTGCCCCCACCGGAATTTCCCCGGCAGCGGCAGCTTTGCGGGCTTCGGCCAGCGCCATACGCATATAGGCTTCGTGGTTCATGGGCAACTCCTTTCGGGGATCATGCTTTATTCAATGAACAGGGTACAGCAGGGCATTGCCCAGCAGCAGAAGCAGCGCCAGCGCCAGTGGAACGGTCATGCCCTGCCGAATATTTCCCGGCTGTGGCAAGCGGTGCGGCAAACGACGCAGCATTAAAACAGCCACCGCACCCCATATCAATAGCACCGCCGGTAAAATTACCGTCGTCACCGGCGAGGGGTGGTAGGTGGTCAGCCACGCAACCACATTATTGCACAGATGGATCAAAATCCCCCAGCGCAGTGTCCCGGTATAAAAAGTCACTGCCCCCAGCAGCAGCCCGGCCGCCAGGGCCGGCAGCCATTGGGTCAGGCTGCCATGGGCCCCCATAAACAGCAGAGCCGAAAGCCAGATGGCCGCCGTTTCTCCCGCCGGCCGTAGCGCGTGCAACACCGCCCCACGGAACAGCAGTTCCTCCATTACGGCCGGCAGCAGGATGGCCCCCACCAGAGAGAGCACCAGTGCCGGCGTACTTTGGGGCAGCGCCGCCGGGGCAAAGCGATCCGCCTCCGAAAAAAGACGCTGCAGCAGCATCGTCAACAAGTTGGCCCCCAGCAGCACCGCCAGGCCGGCCGGCAGCAGCCACAGGCTGCCGTTTTTCCCCCGTTTTAGGGGGCACAGCGCCACCATGGGCTGCCGCAGCAGCCGCAGGATCACCACCAACGGCAATCCCAGCATCACCAGCTGCAGCAGCAGGCCTATTCCGGCCGCTGCTGTTTCCGGCAGCAAAGTCAGCCATTCCCGCTCCAGCCACGCCTTTCCCTGCATGGTCAGCCACAGTACCAGCATACCGCCGCCCGCGGCGGCACTTCCGCTGCGGTATCTTTTATCCTGCGGCACCGGCGTTGCCCCCTTTCCTCTCTGCACGTAAAGCGGCGCCCTCCCTATCAAGAGGGGGGAGCGCCGACGCCTTACTTACACATTAAAGCGGAACAGCACCACATCGCCGTCCTGCATCACATACTCTTTTCCCTCACTGCGGATCAGGCCCTTTTCCTTTGCGGCCTGCAGGGAACCGCACTCGATCAGTGTCTCATAGGGTACCACCTCGGCCCGGATAAAGCCGCGTTCAAAATCACTGTGGATTTTGCCGGCTGCCTGCGGTGCCTTGGTACCCTTGGTAATGGTCCAGGCGCGCACCTCCGGTTTCCCTGCCGTCAGGAAGCTGATAAGCCCCAACAAATCGTAGCCTGCCGTCACCAGGCGGTCCAGGCCGGATTGATGCAGTCCCAGTTCCTCCAGGAACATCTGCCGGTCCTCCGGCTCCATCTGGCTCAGCTCTTCTTCTATCTTGCCGCAGATGGGCACCACGCGGCTGCCCTCCGCCTCGGCAATCTCCACTACCTGCCGGTAAAGCGGATTCTCATTCAGATCCCCCGCAAAGTCGGCTTCGCTCAGGTTTGCCACATAGATGACCGGCTTGTTGGAAAGCAGTGGGCAATCGGCAATGAGTTCCTTTTCTTCCTCGGTACAGGGGAAGTTCCGGGCGGATTTTCCTTCCCCCAGCCACTCGTTCAGCCGTTCAAAGACCGCCGCCTCTGCCAACGGTTTTTTATCGCCGCCCTTTGCTGCCTTTTTGCAGCGGTCAATCCGCCGCTCCACCAAATCAATATCGGAGAGCACCAGTTCCAGATTGATGGTTTCAATATCCCGGGCCGGGCCAATTTCGCCGCTGACATGGACAATTTCCCCATCATTAAAGCAGCGCACCACATGAATAATGGCATCCACTTCCCGGATATGGGAAAGGAACTTATTGCCGAGGCCTTCCCCCTGGGAAGCGCCCTTTACCAGACCTGCAATATCCACAAATTCAATGACCGCCGGGGTCACTTTATCGGGGGAATACATCTCGCACAGCTTGTCCAGGCGGGGATCCGGCACCGGTACAATGCCAACATTCGGTTCGATGGTGCAAAAAGGGTAATTTGCCGCACCGGCGCTGCCCCCGGTCAGGGCATTAAATATGGTGCTTTTCCCAACATTTGGGAGCCCTACGATACCTAATTTCATATATCTCTACATCTCCTTAAAAAGTCTTTGTTTTACGGGGTTTTTGCGGTTTTATGTTTTTTGTTTACGCCATTTTTACGCCATTTGCGCGTTTGGATCTATGGGGCTTCATCAGTCAATACCATAAAATTATAACAGATAGGCGCTTTTCTCTCAAGGTGTTTTTCGAATTTTGTGGGCAGGTGATCTATCATTATGCTGTATCCTAAGCCAAAGCGGAAGGACACCCATGGGGTCTCCTCCCGCTTCAAGTATTTATTTGGTTTTCATCGTCTGGTCATGATATAACGGTCTTTATATTCCAGCACGGCTATTTCCCCGTATATTTTGCCAAGTGCCGCTTCTATCTCCGCGCGGCTGGTGTTTCTCATATCAATTTCGTTCGCTATGGTGCCGTCTTGCATCAGCAGCAGGCGGTCACAGTAGCTCAGGGCAAAGTTAGGGTCGTGCAGGGTGATAAGCCCTGCTTGCTGCCGCTCATGCAGCACCTCTCTTATTTTTTCCAGCACCATGTGCCGGTTGACAAAATCCAATGCGCTGTCTGGCTCGTCCATCAGCATCGCCGGCGTATCCTGCGAAAGGGCGCGCGCCAAAATGACCAGCTGCTTCTGACCCTCGCTTAAGGTGGCGTAGTCCCGCCCCGCCAGCTCTGCCAGCCCCAAATGGGTCAGATTCTCCATGGCAATTCGGCGGTGCGCTTCGCCGGGGGAGTCCAAAAGACGCAGCCGGGCGTTAAAGCCCATCAGCACGACCTCCAGCACGGTTTTACCCATGATAGGGCTGCCGCGCTGCGGGATATAACTCATCAGGCGGGCGCGGCTTTTCTCGTCCAGATGGGTGGTTTCGGTCTCCCCCACCATACAGCTGCCCTCTTTCATCGGCAGCAGACCGCAGGCAGCGCGCAGCAGAGTGGTCTTGCCGCAGCCATTCAGTCCCAGCAGCGCGCAGAATTCCCCGCCTTCTACCGCAAGGGAAGCCCCGCGGACAATTTCCTTGCTGCCATATCCGGTATGGATATTCTGCAAAGAAAGCAATGTGCTCATACCTTGCCCTCCTTGCGCTTACACATAAAGTACACCAGCACCGGCACACCGATGATAGTAGTAAGAATACTGATGGGCAGCCCGCCAGCATACAGGCTGCGGGCAAAAATATCTGCTACCAGCATCACGGCAGCGCCCACCATGGCGGAAAGCACCATAGTATCGGTATTTTCCCGTTTTATCATCATGCGGGCGATGTGCGGGGCGATAAGCCCGATAAAGGAGATCAGTCCCGTAATGCTGACGATTGAGGCAACCAGCAGGGTGGAAAGGGTGAGCACCGTCAGCCTTACCCGATACAGCCGCACCCCCAGTGTCCGGCATTCCTCTTCATTCAAAGAGAGAAGTCCTACTTGGCGGTGCAGCAAAAACAGCCCCACAAAACCGATCAGCCAAAACGGCAGGATAGAGAGCACCTTGGAGGCTGTGACACCCGCAAAGGAGCCCATCGTCCAATACTCGATGGCAGCCAGGTTGGACTCGCTGTCGGCATAGTACTTCAGCAGCATAATGACCGACTTGGCGACCGCCGAGATAACGATACCCGCCAGCACATAAGTAGCGGTGGTATTGGCACGGGTCGCCCGCACCAGCAGCATCACAAATGCCACAGCAAGCAATCCGCCCACAAAGGCACCCAGCGCAATGCCGCCCACACCGATGCCGACACTGACAATGGCAATGGCGGCGCCCAGATTGGCGCCGCTGGAAACACCGATGATATCAGGGGACGCCAACGGATTGCGAAAGATCATCTGATAAACGGAGCCGGCAACGCCCAACCCCGCACCCGCCATCACACCCATGCAGGTGCGGGGCAGCCGCAGCGTGAAAAAGACCTTGCGGGTCATGGCGCTGACATCCCCGCCGGTCAGAATAGAAATGATCTCCCGTACCAAAATGGGGTAATTGCCGATGCAGATGGAGGCGATGAAACCCACGACAATGCACGCCCCTACCAGCCAGTAGGAGCGGATCACGGGTTTTCGGTTTTGCAGCATGGTTTCCTGCATAGTGTCTCCCTCTAATTCCACAGTGGGTTTATTGTACCGCATACGCCGTTAAAAAGCAAACAACGGGCAGAAAAAAACGGGATACCGCACGCAGCAGTATCCCGTAGGTCATTCCAAAGAGGAATCAGGCAGCCTGATCCAACGCAACATGGAAACCGTAGAAGGTGGAGTAGAACTCATCGGCATCTGCGGCAAACTGCTCGGCGGTGTACAGCTCAGGGTGCAGGGTGTGCAGCATCCACAGGGTACCCAAGATACCGGAGGGAACGGGGGAATCCCAAGCCTCAAAGCCGACGGGCATCTGATAAACGGCACCGTTCTTCACAGCGGTCACATCGGCAAAAGTGGCGTTGTTCAGCACATCCTCGGCGGTGTAATCAGGGCTGCTTACGGCAAAGTTATCGGTGGGGATCACGATCACATCGGGGTTCATGGTCAGGAAGGTCTCGTTATCAATGTCGGTCCAGGAGGTACCCTCCAGCACATCACCGGCGTTCTTGCCGCCCGCGGTGGTGATGAGGGAAGCCTGATACATCTCCTTGGGAGCAGTGCGCAGGATATCGCTGGTGCTGCCGATATACACGACAGGCTTCTGGTCATCGGTCAGATCCTTAGTCAGTTCTGCCACAGCCGCCAGCTTGGTATTGTAGTACTCGATCAGCGCGGTCGCTTTCTCCATGCTGTTGGTGGCGGTGCCGATGAGAGTAAACATTTCCATCAGCTGCTCATGGCTTTCCGGCAGGACCAGCAGGGTGGCAATACCCATTTCGGAAAGGGTCTGGGCAGTGTCCTTCTGCTTCATGGGCAGAATAACAAGATCGGGATTGGCATTGACGCAGGCTTCCAGATCAAAAGCCTTGGCAGAGCCGACATTGGGCAGGTCGATAAGGGCGGGCGCCGCCAGCTGGTAAATAGGGCGTTTGGTGGATTTATCCTCGATGCCGACCATCTTATCGGAAAGTCCCAGCGCAATGCAGGCAGAGGAGGAAATGTAGTAGCCGGAAACGATACGCTCGGGCTCTTTCTCCAAGGTAACTTCACGACCAGCCATATCGGTCACGGTAAGAGGATAGGTAACGGCGGGAGTGGGATCGGGAGTGGGCTCCGGATCGGGAGCGGGGGTAGGCTCGTTGCCGCAGGCAGCAAAGGAAGCCACCATGATGACCGCCAGCAGCAGTGCCAGCAGTTTGTTCATACGCTTCATAAATCTTCTTTCTCCTTTTATCTAATTATAGAATAGCGCATCGTTATTCTACTGCATGCTAAACCGTTTGTCAATACGGAATAAGTTTTCCGTATTGTCTTATTATATGGAATGCTTTATAAACACCATTCGAAAATAAGTTCGGACATTGGTATCCGTTACAAACGCGTAGTCGTTTTAAGCCATCTGAAGCCATTCAATAAAGTTCTCGATGGCTTCAACTTTTTCTTTTGCATGATAAAATTACAGCAGAAAGAAGCCCCCTCTCAAGGTGTTTTTCGAATTTTGTACCCGATGAGGTCTGTGGCGTCTTTCAAATTCATTTCTTTTCCCGTTTTTACTATTGACCCCGCGTCTCTCTTTTCTCCCGATAAAAATTCTTGACATCCCGCCCGACAATTTGTACTCTTAAATCGTATCATCTTACAGAAGGGAAGTATCTGCCATACCGTCCGATTTTGAAGCCTTCTATCTGCGGCACTACCGGGCCATCTACCGGGTCTGCTTTGCTTTCCTCAAAAATGCTGCCGATGCCGAAGACTGCACCGAGGATACCTTTGTCCGCGCCATGACGGCCGAGGTCACTTTCCAAAATGAACGCCACGAGCGCAGCTGGCTCACCACCACCGCCATGAATCTCTGCAAAGGCCGTCTGAAGCACTGGTGGAACAAAAAGACTTCCCCCCTGGAGGAAGAACTGGAGCAGCCCGCCCCGGAGCAGGAGGATCTCAGCGCCGTCACCGCAGCGGTGCAGGCTCTCCCGGTCAAGTATAAGGAAGTGGTCTGGCTTTATTATTACGAAGGCTACGGCACCGATGAAATCGCGGCCATGCTGCACCGGCCGCCATCTACGGTGCGCAATCAGCTGCGGGATGCCCGCGCAAAACTAAAAGATCGGCTGGGAGGGGAAGAACTGTGAACCAAAACGAAATCAAAAAGGCGCTGGAAGAAATAGAACCCGCTCCCGGTGCGCAGGAGCGGATGTATCAGAACATTCTGCGCAAAGCCGCTGAACAGCAGGCCGCCCCAAAGGAAGATAACATCACCGCTTTCCCCGCCCGCAAAAATCCCCAGTGGAAACGCTGGGGCAGCCTGGCCGCCTGCCTGGTGCTGGTGCTGGCCGCGGGGCTGCTGCTCCCCCGCCTGCGGAATAGTAACATTGAGCCGCCCGATCCGCCCGTTCTGGGCAATTCCCCCTACGAGGATGTCGCCGGCCCCGAAGACTTTGCAAAACTCGGCTTCACCATCGCGGCCCCGGCGGGAGCGGAAGACCTCTATTACTGCATCTACGATGGCGAAATTGCCCGGGTGGATTTCACTCTGAATGGCTGCGAATACACCTACGAAGCCGCCCAGCTTTCCGGCAACTTCTCCCGTCTGCAGGGAGAAGCCGACTCCACCTCCTCCCTCGATGCCGCCGTCCATGCCACTCTGGACCATCTCGCGGATGGTTCCTGGCGGGCCCACTGGCAGCAGGGTGAGCTCAGCTTTTACCTCACCAGTTCCACCGCCACCGAAAAGGAAATCACCGCCGTGGTGCTCTCCCTCCTTCCGTAAAAAGACGCATACTTCACCCCATTTTCGGAGAGTTTCCCGCTCTCCGAAAATTTTTTTATTTTTTGGCCGACAAATTCCGCCCCTCCATCGTATGGATAGATGAACAGGAAAAAGAAATCCTTCCCCCCAATTCATTTCGATAAGGAGAAAAATTATGAAACGTATTATTACCCTTCTGCTGTCCCTGATGCTCGTCCTGTCCCTCGCCGCCTGCGGCAACAGCAATAATAACAGCGGCAAGACCGAAGTCACCCTCACCGCTGCCGAAGTCCTCGAGTCCCTCAAAAAGTCCCTGGGCGAAAGCTACACCAGCGATACCGCCGAAACCGAAGACCGCATGACCGGCTACTGGGGCCTTGATCTCAGCCAAGTGGAAAGCTGGGCGGCCGAAACCAACTCCAATTCCGCGCTCCAGTCCGATTGTGCCATTATCCTCAAGGTAAAAGACGGCTATGCCAATGACGCCGCCGCCCTGCTGCAAACCGGCTTCGATCAGATCGTCAGCTACAACCGTATGTACGATATGGATCTCCAGCGTGTCCTGCAGGGTCGCCTTTACATCAATGGCAATTATGTCGCCCTCCTCATTGAGGGTCAGCAGGGCGACTGGCAGGCCAGTGCCGAAGATCAGGCTAAATTTGCCGCCGAAGAGGCCGCCAAGGTCGATGAAGCCTGGAAAGCCATCTTTGGGGCCGCTGTCAATGCCATCACCATCCCCGCCGATGACGGCAATTCGGGCTTCAATTTCAACGATGACGGCGAAGAGGGCCTGCTGGGCGGTTAAGAAGTATCCGTCCTCTTTCGCGGAGGTATCAAAAAATGGTCTTTTCCAGCCTTACATTTTTACAGTGCTTTCTGCCCCTCTGCCTGCTTTTCTATTTTCTGGCGCCGTCCAGGTGGCGCAATGGCGCATCCTCTTTCTGTTCAGCTTGCTGTTCTATGCCTGGGGCGAGCCGGTCTATGTGTTGCTCATGCTCTTTTCCACCGCGCTGAATTTTACCTGCGGCCAGATGGCAGAGCGTCACCGGGGCCAGAAGGGCGCCAAAATCGCGCTCCTGATCTCGGTCTGCACCAACTTAGGGCTCCTTTGCCTTTTTAAGTACAGCGATTTTCTCATTGCTACCGTCAATTCCCTGTTTGGCACATCTCTTCCACAGCCGGGTCTGCCGCTGCCCATCGGCATCAGCTTTTATACCTTCCAGACCATGAGCTACACCATCGATGTTTACCGGGGCGAAGCCAAGGCCCAGAAGAATATCATCACCTTTGGCGCCTATGTCACCCTGTTCCCGCAGCTCATCGCCGGGCCCATCGTCCGCTATCAAACCGTAGCGGAGGAACTGGAGCACCGCACCTGCACCCCGGATCTCTTTGCCGAAGGGGTCAAACGCTTTGTCTGCGGTATGGGCAAAAAGGTGCTGCTGGCCAATAATATCGGCCTTCTGTGGGAAGCGGCCTCCGCACAAACGACGCCAACGGTGCTTACCGCCTGGCTGGGGGTCATTGCCTATGGCTTCCAGATCTATTTCGATTTTTCCGGCTACTCCGATATGGCCATCGGCCTGGGGCGTATGTTGGGCTTCCGTTTCCTCGAAAACTTCAATTACCCCTTCCTCGCCAATAGCATCACCGATTTTTGGCGGCGGTGGCACATTTCCATGGGCACCTGGTTCCGGGATTATGTCTATATTCCGTTGGGCGGGAACCGGGGCGGCCTCCTCCGGCAGCTGCGCAATATCGCCATCGTCTGGCTGCTCACCGGCTTTTGGCATGGCGCCAGCTGGAATTTCGTCCTGTGGGGCGTATACTTTGGCATTCTTCTGGTGCTGGAAAAGCTGTTTTTGCTGCGCTGGATCCAGAAATTGTCCTCCGCCCTGCAGCACCTTTATGCACTGGTGCTGGTGACGGGCAGCTGGACGCTCTTTGCTTTTCCCGATATTGGAAAAGGGGCGGCCTGGTTCCGGGCTATGTTCTCCGGGCCGCTATATGATAGCGGCAGCCTGTACCTGCTGCTGACCTATGGCCTTATGCTTGTCATTTGCGCTCTGGCGGCCACCCCGCTGGGGCGGCGCTGTTACGAAAAACTAAACGCCAAACTTGGCCCGCGGGTTCTCACCATCGCCGATTGCAGCGGACTGCTCTGTATTCTGGTCATGGCCGCGGCCTATCTTGTCAGCGGCAGCTACAATCCGTTCCTTTACTTCCGGTTTTGAGGTGAAAAACAATGCGAAACAAAATGATAACCTCTTTCTTCTGCCTGCTGTTGGCTGTCTCAGCCCTCGCCGGGCTGTTCCTGCCGGATCGGTACTATTCGGAGCGGGAAAAGCGCACCCTGGCACAAAAGCCGACCTTTACGCTTGCCCAATTTATCTCCGGCCAATTTGGCGATGCGCTGGAAGACTACCTCACCGATCAGGTGCCCGGGCGCGATGACTGGGTGGCTATGAAAACCTATATGGAACTGGCCGCCGGCAAGCGGGAAAGCAATGGTGTCTACATTGCCAAAGATCAATATCTGATGGACAAGTTTACTTCCTACAGCAAAAAGCAGCTCACCGCCAATGCCGCTGCCCTCGCCGCCCTACAAAAGCAGTTGGCCGCCAAGGGCATTTCGATGGAAACCATCCTTGTCCCCATGGCTGCGCAGGTACTTACCGATAAGCTGCCCGCCTATGCACCGGTGGCCGATTATGCTGCCATTCTTCAGGTGCTCACCGATTCCGGTCTTCATACCGTCGATGTGTTTTCCGCACTTTCGGCACACAAGGAAGAAGCCATCTACTATCGTACCGATCACCACTGGACCAGCCTGGGGGCCTACTATGCCTATTGTGCGTGGCGCAGCACCGCTCCCTCCGCCAGCGAATGGACGCAGGAAGTCCTCTGCAGCAGCTTTCGCGGCACCACCTGGAATAATGTTCCATTGGCCGAAGTCCCTGCTGAAGAAATCACCGCCTGGTACCGACACGCCAATCGCCATGTTTCCTATAATAACGGCCAGTATGAAGCCGAAAGCATCTACGAGCGGAAATACCTTTCCGGCAGCGATCCGTATGCGGTGTTCCTGAATTCCAACCAGGCGCTGACTGTCGTAGAAGGCAGCGGCCAAAGCGGCAAGCTTCTTCTCATCAAGGATTCCTACGGCAATACCTTTTCGCAGTTCCCGGTGGAAGATTTTGCCGAAGTTCACGTCATTGATCTGCGCTTTTTCCAGGGCGACGTGATGAAATACGCCACAGAAAATGGCATTACCGATGTTCTGGTGCTGTATGGCACCCAAAACTTCGTAAAAGATACCAATATTTCGTTTTAATGCAAAAAAGCAGTCCCGTCTCTCCGGCCGGACTGCTTTTTCTTAACTATGCAGGCGTTCTTTCCCTTAAAGCCCTGCTCATTGTTTCTTTATTGCCTTCTTTTTTATTTTGGTGAATTGCCTGTAACATTAAAATATGTTACAATTAGGGCGAAAATATTTATGAGGAGGGCTGCCCGTGAATATCCGCGAGCTGGCAAAGGAAGCCGGCGTTTCGGTTGCCACCATCTCCCGCGTCATCAATCACCCGGAGGCCGTATTGCCGGAAACCCGCGAACGGGTGCAGTCTATCATTGAAAAATACAACTACGATCCCAAGCCGGTCAATCGTGGGCGGCGGTCGGTCGCCCTGCTGGTTCCTTCAGCCGCGTGGGCGCAGGGACTGCTCCTTGGGGTACAGTCGGTGTTGGCGCCTAAGGGAATTCTGGTCAATCTGGTAGAAACGGCGCCCCTATCCGGCGGCATGGCCGCCTGCATTCAGGCGGCGGCTGCGGCAAAACCCATTGGGCTGCTGATTGCCGGGGAGCCCTCCCTCTCCCCGGAGATGCTGCCAACCGAATTGCCGGTGGTGCTGCTGGGCAGCTATGACCACCTGGAAAATTGCAATATCTGCGGCATTAATTACAGCGATGCGGCCGAAAAAATGCTCTCGCACCTTTATGCTATGGGGCACCGCTCCATCTGGCTGCTGCAAAGCAGCCGCAATCCCCCCGAAAAAGCGGCCATTACCGCCGGCTATCTTCGGGCGGCAGCGGTACTGGGCATGACCGATCGTCAGTGCCGCATTTTGGAGGGAGAGGACAGCGTCGCCGGCGGTTACCGCATCTGCCGGGAAGAAATTCTAACCGAAGATCCCCCTCAGGCCGTTTTTGCCGTCAGCGATGCCATGGCCATGGGGGTTATCAAGGCGGCGCGGGAGGAAAATATCCCCCTGCCGGAGGGGCTGGCCGTTGCCGGCTTTACCGGCAGCGAAGCCGCCGCGGTTATCACCCCTGCCCTGACCACTATGGAGCACCCGCTGGAGCGGCTGGGCGCGGTGGCCGCCCGCCGTCTCATTGAATTGGTGGAGGACAGCGCGCTGTATCAGGTGGAAACACACGAAATCGTACTAAAATCCAAGCTGAAGATCCGCCGCAGCTGCGGCAACCGCAAGGAAATCTACGAGCTGTTCGAATAAAGGAGGGTATGAGATGTCGTTATCCGTCAACTTTATGGGCCTGCCGTTCAAAAATCCCATCATTGCCGCAGCCGGCCCCTGGTGCCGCGATGCCGCGGCCATGCAGAAAGCCATCGATGCCGGTGCGGCGGCTGTCGTTACCGAAACCATTACCCTGGAAAAAAGCCATATCGTCAGTCCGCGCGTCTTTTACCGACAGGGCGCAGTTTACAATACCACCCTGTACAGCACCATGACGCTGGAGGAAGTGGAGCAGGAAGCGGAACGCCTGCAAAAAGGCGACGCCTTCCTCATCTGCAATATCCGGGGCACAACGCCCTCGGAGCTGCGCTACCTGGCCAGCCGTATGCAGCGTTTGGGTGCCGATGCACTGGAACTGTGCTGTTTTACCCCCATCGGCACCAAGTTGGAAGACATCAGCATCCGGCCGGAGGAAGTGGGCGAAATGGTACGCGGCGTCACCTCAACGGTGGAAATCCCCGTTATGGTGCGGCTGCCGCACCACGCGGCGCTCAATCCGGCCTTTGCCCGCCAAATTACCCAGAACGGAGCCCGGGCCATCAGCGCCATTGAATCCCTCGAAGGCATCAACGGCGTGGAGATTGAAACCGCCCGCTGTGAAATGGCCGCCATCGGCGGCTATACCGGCAGCCCCCTGCGGCCGCTTTCCCTGGCGGCTACGGCGGTGCTGCATCAGCTGGCCGATTGTGAAATTGCCGCCATGTGCGGGGTGGAAGATTGGCACAGCATCATCGAATTCCTGATGATGGGCGCCACCGTTGTACAGATGGGTTCCGCCATTATGCTGCGGGGCTATGGGCATATTACCGAAACACTGCAAAAGCTGGAGAGCTGGCTGCAGGAAAAAGGCTATTCCGATCTTGCCGAACTGCGCGGTAAGGCGCTTTCCTCCCTTTCCGCCTTTGAGGAACTGCCGGAACGCCTGCTGCGGGCCAAAATGACGGCCCCCTGCGATGGCACCTGTCCCGATGGCTGTCCGGCGCGGTGCGTTGGGGCCTGCCTGTATGAAGCCATTTCGCTGGGGGCTGAGGGCATTGCCGTTGATGCAGCCGCCTGCACCGGCTGCGGCCTGTGTGCATCTCTCTGCCCCAAAAAGCTCTTCCTTATGAAGTAACTCCCTGCCGGAGAGCCGCCTGCTCTCCGGTTTTTGCTTGTCATTGATGTAACAATCAACAAATGTTACATCAAAATGTTGTCCAATCCGCTGAAATATTGTCAGAAACGCAAAAAACTGTTGAAATCTTGACGAATACTTGCTAAGATGCAGATGTAACAAAGATTTATTGTTACATAGAGAAACAAGCGCTTGATGTTACAAAATGATCTGAGTTTTGGAAGGAGTTGTCCCTTATGTCAAAGATCCCCGTTGGTTACGGGCTGAATGACTGCCCGCCCATCAAGGAAACGGTCCCGCTGAGTATCCAGCAGATCGTCGTTCTCGTTTTTAATGTACTGCCTGTTCCGCTGCTTATCGGTGCCGGCATCGGCCTTTCCGCCAGCGAAATTACCATTCTGGTGGCAGGCTGCCTGCTCGTCACCGGTATTGCCACCCTGCTGCAGACTATCGGCGTTGGCCCCATTGGTGCCCGCCTGCCCATCCCGCTGGAGTGCAGCTTTGTATTCGTTGCCCCCGGCATTGCACTGGGCGCTCAGTATGGTCTGGCGGCCTTTACCGGTGCCTGCCTCGTCGGCAGCATCATTACCACCATTCTGTGGACCGGCCTGCATAAGCAGCTTTCCATTCTGTTTAAACCATATATCACCGGCGCAGTTGTTATGGCCCTGGGCCTCAGCCTCTGCAGCGTTGGCATCGGCTACTGCGCAGGCGGTGTAGGCTCCGCCGATTACGGCGATCCCATCAACCTGCTGCTGGCCGCCGGCACCATCATTATCATGGTTCTGCTCAATCACTTCTGCAGCAAGAACTTCCTTTCCAAGGCTTCTCCCCTTATCGCCATTCTGGTTATGAGTGCTGCCGCTGCTGCTTTCGGCAAGCTGGATCTCTCCCCCATTGCCGAAGAAGCCTGGATCCGTGTTCCTCAGCCCCTGCACTTCGGCATCAAGTTCGAGCTTGGCCCGATCATTTCTATCACCATCCTGTGCTTCATTGCCCTGGTTGAGCTGATGGGCGACCAGACCACCGCCTCCATGCTGGCGAAGAACAGCCTGCCCAGTGAGCGGGAAACCCGCGGCGGCGTACTGGCTCAGGGTGTTGGCAGCGTTATTTCTTCTATGTTCAATATGGTTCCTGTCATCAGCGGCAGCGCCAATATCGGTCTGTGCGGTCTTTCCGGCGTTACCAGCCGCTTTGTCACTGCCATTGCCGGTGGCGTAGTTGCTCTCTGCGGTCTCTGCCCCAAGCTGTGTGCCGTATTCTCCTGCATTCCTTCTGCTGTCTTGGGCGGCGTTGCTCTCTCCGCCTTTGGTACCATTCTGGTTTCCGGCATGAACGTTATCCACAATGGCGGTCCGCTCACGGCCCGTACCACCACCATCGTGGCCATTTCCCTGGCGGTCGGCGTTGGTTTCAGCGCGGCTTCCGATGCCTTGGTGGCTCTGCCTTTCTGGGCTTCCAGCCTGCTCAGCGGCGTGCCTGGCACCGCTATTGTTGCCGTCGTTCTCAGCCTCATTCTGCCTGAGAAAAAGGAAGAAAAGGCTGCCTGATCCGGCGAAAGGAGAGAAACATTATGAAAACTGTACTGTACCAAAATGCCGATTGGATCATCACTATGGATGAGGAGCGTCACCGCTACCGCCATGCAGATATGCTTGTCTGCGGCAAGGAGATCAAAGCCATCGGCCAAAACCTTAAAGATACCCTTGGCGATACCGTCACCATCGATGAAACCGTAGATGCCAGCGGCCGCGTCATTCTGCCCGGCTTTGTCAATACCCATCATCACACCTGGCAGACTCTTATCCGCAATATCAAGGCCACCCAGGGCCTGCGTCTGGAACCCTGGCTCACCACCATGTATGAGATCTACAAAGATCTGAATACCGATGTGGCTCGCGCCGGCGTTTATGTAGCGCTGGGCGAAGGCCTGAAAACCGGTATCACCACCTCCAATGACCTGTGGTACCCCCATCCGGTCGGTGTCACCTGCCTGGTGGATGCCGAAATTGAAGCCGCCAAAGAACTGGGCATTCGCTTCCATCCGGTGCGCAGCTATCACTCCGTCACCAGCGATATTGTCCCGCCCGAAGTGGTGGACAGCATCGAAGGCGTTATGGGCGATGCCGAGCGTCTGGTGAAAAAGTATCACGATCCTTCCCGTTTCTCGATGTGCCAGGTCGGCATCGGCCCCAGCATCGCTTATTATGAAACGGAAGAAATCGTCCGCGCCACCATCGATCTGGCCGAAAAGCTGGATATCAAAGTACATGGCCATCTGGCAGAAAGCCGCGGCGAAGTCGCCTTTGTGGAAGAGCACTATGGCTGCCGCCCCGCCGAATGGTTCCGCCGTCACGATCTTCTGGGCGATCGTTTCTACTACGCTCACTGCATCCACCTCAATGATGAGGAAGTGCAGCTGATGGCCGATACCAACACCGGTATTTCCACCTGCCCCATCTCCAATATGTACCTCAGCTCCGGTTCCTGCCGCATCCCGGATCTGCTGCGTGCCGGCGTTAAGCGCTTCGGCATCGGCGTGGATGGCGCAGCCAGCAGCAACTCTGCCAACATGATGGAGGAAATTCGCGTCAGCTACCTGCTCAATCGTCTCAGCTGGGGCGATGACTCCATCGGCTGCGAGGATATCCTGTACCTGGCCACGGCCGGCGGCGCTGCCGCCCTGGGCCGCGATGACATCGGTCATCTGGCGCCCGGTATGGCAGCCGATTTCACCCTCATGAACTGGGACCAGCTGCAGTATGCCGGCGGCTGCAATGATCCTGTGGATTGCATCGTCCTCAGTGGCGATGCCCGCATGATCGAAACCGTCGTGGTCAATGGCGAAACCGTTGTACAGAACGGCCGCCTGACCAAAGTAAACGAGGAAGAAAAGCGGGATTATGCCGCTGCTGTGGGCCGCGAGCTGCTCACCAAAGCTTCCGCCCGTATCCCCGGGCTCAAGGCCGACCTCGTTTAATCCTTTCTTTTCAATATCACCCCCTCAAATAACCCCTCTATAAAGCAAATACCCCCGGTACAGCAAAGCGCTGTGTTCGGGGGTATTGCTATGGTCAAACCGGCATCACGCTGCCAAACAGTTCCTGCAGAACCGCCCTGCGGCCTTCCCGGTCTCCTTTGGGCAGGGCATTCAGCTGGCGGCAAAGCGTCATTGCCCGTTGTTTGCGGGCATCCACCGCCTCATCCCAGAAATCAAATTCCAGCCCGGCGTCCAGTTTTTCCAGCTCTGTCATTCTTCTTCCTCCTTCGCCGCTTTTGCTTTATCGGGGTACGGCATCGGCTTTCAGCCGTTTTTTCGCTCCGCTGATGTGATCCTGCAGCATTTGATCTGCAAAAGCAATCAGCTGCTCCGGCGTTCGGTCTATCTCCTCCAGCAGCCAGCTTTCTACCATGCCGCTCAGCGCCACTACATAAAAATGCGTTACCAGGTCAATATCGGGCTGGGCATCGCCGCCCAGGTCCGCACCAATTTCTGCCCCCACCTGCTCCACAGTGCGGTGGATAATGGCATAAATATCGGTCTGGAAAAACCGCCGCAGGTGGTCGCGCCCTACCGAGCGCAGCGCACACAGGCACACAGTGCGGTTTTTCTCCAGATAGCGGAACAGCTGCAGCAAACCCTCCTGCCACAGCAGCGTCCCCTCGTGCTGTTCCAGCAGCGAAACCGCTTCCTCCTGGAACATATACTGCATCAGGTCATAAATATCGGCAAAATGGTAGTAAAAATTCTGCCGGCGGATCCCGCAGCGGTCGGTAATATCCTGTATCGTGATCTTATCCACCGGTTTCTGTATCATCATCGCTTTCAAAGCGCTCACCATTGCCTGTTTGGTCTGGTCGGAGACAGCATAGGTCCGTTTTTCCACGGCGGTTCCCTCCTCGCTTTTCGATGGCCTGATTATATAATAAAATTGAATTTTGGTCAAATCCCCGCTTTTGTCACATTTTTGACATCGGCATTGTTTTTGTCCTTTGCATCTCCCCTGCCGGTGGCCTATTCTTTACTTTGTTATAATTCATTTCGGAGAGAAGGCTTGGAATGACAGAATACCACATCGTGCTGGAAAGCCCGCTGGGGGAGCGTCAGGGGCTTTTATCCCTGCAGCAGCAAAATAATGATGCTGTCAGCGGCATCATTACCCTGCTGGGCTGCCGGAACCCCATCAGCGGCACCCGGCAGGGAATGGAGTACCGCCTGCGCCATTCCCTGCGCACCCTGCTGAATACCCTGGAGTGCGAAACCACTCTGCAGGCTGTGCAGGATACCATCACCGGTACCGTACAGGTTGGCCCGGTTCGTATGCCCCTGCATGGTCAGATTATTCAAAAGGAGGGAGATCCCCATGGAACAGCCGAATAACAAGCCCTCCTTTATGGTGCGGCTTGCCACCTTTATTGTGGATAAGCGCAACCTGTTTTTCCTCATTACGGTCATTGGGCTTATTTTTTCGGCCTTTTCCCGCAACTGGGTTCAGGTCGAAAATAATCTGATTTCCTTTCTTCCCGATACCGCCAATACCAAAATTGCCATCAATCTGATGGAAGAACAGTTTACCACCTACGGCACCGCCGATGTAATGGTGGCCAATATCACGTACGCCCAGGCCGAAGAGCTGGCCGATCAGCTTGCGGAAATCAAGGGCGTGCAAAGCGTTTCCTTTGATGAAACCACCGATCACTACGCCAGCTCCTCCGCTCTTTTTTCGGTCACATTTTCGGCCGATGAGGACGATGATGCCTGTCTGGTTTCGTTGGAGGCCGTCAAGGAGGCCCTGTCCGATTATGACCTCTACGTTTCCACCGATCTGGGCAACACCCTGCAGGAAACCATTGCCAAGGAAGTCAGCATTATCATGGTCTACGTGGCCGTTATCGTCGTGGCAGTGCTTATTTTCACCAGCCAAACCTACGGCGAAGTTCCGGTTCTGCTGCTCACCTTTGTTACCGCCATGATCCTTAATCAGGGCAGCAACTTCCTGCTGGGCACCATCTCCTTTGTTTCCAATTCCGTTACCAGCATTCTTCAGCTGGCCCTTTCTCTGGATTACGCCGTCATTCTCAGCAACCGCTTTAAGGAAGAACGCAAGGCGCTCCCGGTGCGGGAAGCGGCCATTGCCGCCCTCAGCAAGGCTATCCCGGAAATTGGTGCCAGCTCCCTTACCACCATCGGCGGTCTGGCCGCCATGCTGTTCATGCAGTTCAAAATCGGCCCCGATATGGGCATCTGCCTGATCAAGGCCATTCTGTTTGCCCTGCTTTCCGTTTTCATTGTCATGCCGGGCCTGCTGGTACTGTTTGGCCCGCTCATTGAAAAAACCCGCCACAAGAACTTTGTTCCCCGCATTTCTTTCGTCGGCAAATTTGCCTATGCCACCCGCAAAGTCGTTCCCTTTGTGTTCCTGGTTCTGGTGGCCGCCGGCTTCTATTTTTCCAATCGCTGCCCCTACGTATATGGGTACAGCTCCATCACCACTCCCAAGCTGAACGAAAGCCAGATTGCCGATAAAATGGTCAGCGAAACCTTCACCTCTTCCAATATGGTTGCGCTCATCGTTCCGGCCGGGGATTACGAAAAAGAATCCGCCCTGCTGAAAGAACTGGAAAGCTACGATGAAATTGACTATACCATGGGCCTTGCCAATGTAGAGGCGATGGATGGCTATATGCTGGCCGATAAGCTCACCCCCCGCCAGTTTGCCGAACTGGCCGGGTTGGATTATGAACTGGCCCAGGTGGTTTATGCCGCCTACGCCACCGATCAGGGCGATTATGGCAAGCTGATGGGCAATATTTCCGCCTACCGCGTTCCCCTTATCGATATGTTCCTTTTCGTCTGCGATCAGGTTGATTCCGGCATCGTCACCCTGGAAGAAGAACAGAAAAATACCCTGATGGACGCCAAAGAGCAGATGGAAATGGCCAAAGCGCAGCTCTGCGGCCCGGATTACGATCGTATGCTGCTCTATCTTACGCTGCCGGTCAGCGGGGAGGAAACCTACACCTTCACCGATACCATCCATGATATTGCCCAAAGCTACTATCCCGATGGCAACGTCTATGTCGCCGGTGATTCCACCAATGAATACGATTTCCAGAAGTCCTTTGCCCGCGATAATATCGTCGTCAGCGTCGTTTCCATTCTTATTGTACTGGTGGTTCTGCTGTTCACCTTCCAATCCGCCGGTATGCCCATTTTGCTGCTGCTGGTCATTCAGGGCAGTATCTGGCTCAATTTCTCGGTTCCGGCCATCACCGGCACTCCGCTGTTCTTTATGAGCTATCTGGTTGTCAGTTCCATTCAGATGGGTGCCAATATCGACTACGCTATTGTTATCGCCAGCCGCTATCAGGAAATCAAAAATAAGATGGACCACCGCAAGGCCATCATTGAAACCCTGAATTTCGCCTTCCCCACCGTCCTCACCTCCGGCGCCATTCTTACCGTTGCCGGTCTCCTTATTGGCCAGATGACCTCCGAAGCTACCATCGTCGGCATTGGTCAAAGCCTGGGCCGCGGCACCATTCTTTCCATGGTTCTGGTCATGTTTGTACTGCCGCAAATACTGCTCACCGGCGGTATCATTGCCGATAAAACCAGCTTCTCCATGCCCATTGCCTCCCGTCAGCGGGAAGCCTCCGGCCGCGTCTTTGTGGATGGCGCCGTCAGTGGCCGTATCAATGGTACCGTCAGCGGCATCATGCGTGCCAATATCGATGGGGAGGTCAATCTTACTCTCATTTCGGGCAATGTCACCGAAGAAATCCCCACCCCGCCCCCGGCCCTGCCTCCGCAGGAGCCCGCCGCATCCGAAGCAAAGGAGGAAACTGGCCATGAAAAAGAATAATTTCCTTCTCCGGATAGCCTCCGTCCTATTGGCAGTGCTTCTGCTGCTGCCGATGGGACTCACCGCATGGGCGGCCGAAGCCAAAACTGTCCGCATTGCCACGGTGGAAGACCTGGTGGAACTGGCCGAGCGCTGCTCCTCCGATTCCTATTCCAAAGGGCTTACCGTTTTGCTCACTGCCGATCTTGATCTTTCCGGCACCGAAGTCTCCCTTCCGGTTTTCCTTGGCACCTTCGATGGGGACGATCATACCATCCGCGGTCTGCGGCTGCAGGGCAGCAATTCCATCTATGGCCTGTTCAGCCTGCTGCAAAGCACCGCCGTTGTGAAAAACCTCCATGTGGAAGGGGAAATAACCACCTCCGGCACGCAAAGTTCCATTGGCGGCATCGCCGGGCAAAACTTCGGCCGCATTGAAAATTGCACCTTCTCCGGCGCCGTCATTGCCAATAGTTCCGTCGGCGGCATCGTCGGGCAGAACGGTTCCGGCGGCGTTCTGGTGGATTGTTCCGTTTCCGGCGCGGTCTGCGGCGCTTCCTTTACCGGCGGCATTGCCGGCCAGAATGCCGGTACCCTGCTGCGCTGCTCCTCCGCTGCGGCGGTCAATACCGCTGTGGAAGAAAACTCCGTCACCCCCGCTGGTATGGAAAGCACCCTCTACAGCCTGCTGAAACGCCAGCAAGTTACCGAAACTGCCGTCGCCTCCGATACCGGCGGTATCACCGGTTTTTCCACCGGCATTATCCAAAGCTGCACCAATACCGGTGCGGTTGGCTACCCCCACGTGGGCTACAATATCGGCGGCATTGCCGGCCGCCAGAATGGCTACATGGCCAGCTGTGTCAATCATGGCACCGTTCAGGGCCGCAAAGATGTCGGCGGTATCGTAGGGCAGATGGCCCCCGATATTACCATGCAGTATTCCTCCGGCGGCATTGATGAACTGCAGACGGAGCTGAACAAGCTGCAGTCCCTCATCGATGGCACCCTTAATGATGCCCAGTCAGCCTCCGATACCGTCTCCGGCCGCATCAGCCGCATTTCCAATTACGCCGATAGCGCCCGGCAGAACGCTCACTCCCTCACCGGGCAGTTGGGGGATTTTGCCGACAGCAATATTGAAACCGCCAATAATCTCCTGCTCCTTGCGGAACGCTACATTGCCAAGGCCGCTCCCATCCTGGATGACCTGGCCGATGCCAGCGATCACATGGCCTCCGCTGCCGATGAAATGCAAACCCTGCTCAATCAGCTGCAGGCCATGAGCGGCGATGTCGATCAGGTTCTGGAAAATCTCCAGAGCTTTGCCGATGAGATGCAGCAGGCCTGCACCGATATGGCCGATGGCGCTGCCCAGTTGGGGGAAGCCTTCCGCCTGCTGGGAGAACTGCCGGATGACTTCCCCGATACCACCCAGCTGGATGCCGACCTGGCCAATTTCGTTTCCGCACTTTCCACCCTCAATAAGACCATTCAAAAGGCCATGGATGAGTACGAAGAAAGCGGCTCCGTCAGCAGCGAAACCCAGGAGCAGCTCAAAGCCGATCTCTGCGCGGCCTTCGATTGCTGGAGCAACGTCATCGATGATCTTGATGAAATCCTGCAAAATACCGATTTCGGCGCCCTGCGGGATCAAACGCTGGAAACTCTTAAAAAAGTAGCCAACTGCCTGCAGTCTGCCGCCTCCAGCTTCTCCTCTGCGGCTTCCCACACCGGCAATGCCATGGATCACCTGCGGCAGGCACTGGAAATCCTTCGCTCTATGGAAGGGCAAACCGATGAGGTACTGGATCAAATGGACGTCGTACTGGAAGAACTGGAACAGGCGTCTGCTTCCCTTTCCTCCGGCCTGAAAAATGCCGCTCAGTGGGCCCGGGATCTTTCCCAGGAAGAGCCCGGCCGTTTCTCCGGCCTTGGTTCGGATTTCGATAGCAGCTCCGATTCCCTCAATGCCTCCCTCAGCGGTCTGGGCAATGAACTTTCTGCCCTGAATACCGAACTTTCCTCCTCCAATACGACCCTCATTACCGATTTGCGCGCTGTCAATAATCAGTTCATGAAGGTGATGAACCTTTTCCTTAACCTGCTGAATGACACTCAAAACGTCGATTACAGCGAAGTATTCGAAGACGTCTCGGATCAAAGCCTGCAAAGTGCCACCCGCGGCAAAGCATTGGAGTGTCTCAATTACGGTTCCGTCAATGGCGATCGCAATACCGGCGGCATTGCGGGTTCCATGGCCATCGAATACGATACCGACCCGGAAGATGATCTTCTTTCCGGCGATGGCAGCAGCCTGCGCTTTACCTATCAAACCCGGGCCATTCTCATGTCCTGTGAAAACTACGGCACCGTAGAAGCCAAAAAGAGCTGTGCCGGCGGCATTGTCGGCCGCATGGATCTGGGCACCGTATACGGCTGCGGCGGCTGGGGCAATACCTCCAGCGAAAGCGGCGATTACGTCGGCGGCGTAGCGGGGCTTTCCATTTCCTCCATTCGCCAAAGCTATGCCAAATGCACCCTCTCCGGCGGAAAATATGTGGGCGGAATTGCCGGCAGCGGCAGCCGCATTACCGGCTGCTACGCCATGCCGCGTATTACGGCCTATACCCAGCTGGGCGGCGCCATTGCTGGCGAAGCCACCGGCACCTGCAGCGGTAACTACTTTGTTTCCGATACTCTGGCCGGCGTCGATCGCATCAGTTACAGCGGCCAGGCTGAACCCCTGACCTATGAAGCGCTTTGCGCCATCTCCTCCCTGCCGGAAAATTTCCGCCGTCTTACTCTCACCTTTGTGGCCGATGGCGATATCCGCTCGCAGCAGGATTTTGCCTATGGTGCTTCCTTTGGTTCGGAGGTCTTCCCTCGTGCTCCCTATCATTCCGGTAATTACTCGGTCTGGGATCAAACCGATCTGACCGATCTGCGTTTCGATACCGTCGTTACCGCCGTCTATCACCCTTACGTCACTACGCTTTCCTCCGATGTTCTGCGGCAGGGCAAGGCCATTCTGATGGTCGAAGGGGAATTCAAGGAAGGTGATGCCCTGCAAACGGGCGCCATCGCCGCACCGGAAGAACTTTCCAATGACGAAGTCCTTGAGGCCTGGTCCGTCACCATCCCCGAAGATATGGTATTCAGCCACACCGTCCACTGGCTCATGCCGGAAGAAAACGGTCACTATGCGGTGTATGTGCATCAGGGCGGTCAGTGGGTGCGCACCAAAGCCGAAACCTTTGGCAGTTACCTCTGCTTCAATATGTCTGGCACCGGCGAATTTGCCGTTACTCCGGCACCCGGCCTGCCGGGCTGGGTCTGGGCTGCCGGAGTCGGCACGCTGGCCCTCGTTGTCGGGTTGGTCTTGGCCTTTGGCCGCCGCAAAAAATCCTCCCAGCCCGCTCCGTCCGCAGCAGCGGAGTCATCCGGCTCCCCGTCCGAATAAAAAAAGCCGTCCCACTTTGGGGCGGCTTTTTTCTGCCCCTTCGGGGCTTAACCCGGCATTCCCGGCCCAAATGCAAAAGCGCCGCCCCGCTTTTCGGGACAGCGCTTTTTGTTTTTCTATCTTGGTTTTGGGAACTTAGCCCAGCTTCTCCAGTGCGGTATGCAGCCGATTCAGGGTCTCTTCGCGGCCCAGCACCACGGCCAGTTCTATGCCGCCGCCGGGGGTAAACTGCTTGCCGGAAACGGCCACGCGCAGGGGGTACAGCAGCCAGCCGTTCTTCACGCCCAGCTTCTCTATCTCCGCAAAGAGCGCCGCATGGATTGCCTCAGCATTCCACTCCGGCAGATTTTCCAGAATAGGCAGCACCACCGACAGGGCCTCTTTGGAGGTCTCGGGGTTGGTCTTCATCTTTTTGCTGGTATACAGTTCAATGTCATAGTCCGGCAGCGCGTCAATAAAGTCCACCTGCTCCGGAATATCGCTCAGGGCCTCGCAGCGGGTCTGCAGTACGGTGCACAGCTCCCGCAGGTCGGCCGTCTCGCTCTTTACCGTCCGGCGGATCCAGGGCAGCGCCTTCTCGTAGAACTCCTCGGGGGAAAGCTTCCGGATATACTCGCCATTGATATAGCGCAGCTTCTGAATATCAAAGATGGCCGGGCTCTTGGTGATGCCGGAAATGTCAAAGACCTTTACCAGCTCCTCCAGCGAGAAAATCTCCTGGTCGCCCTTGGGGCTCCAGCCCAGCAGGGCAATGTAGTTCAGGATGGCCGGGGTCAGGTAGCCCATCTGTACCAGATCCTCATAGGAAGCATCGCCATGCCGTTTGGAAAGCTTATGGGTCGCGTCACGCATTACCGGCGCGCAGTGAATGTATTTCGGAATTTCCCAGCCAAAGGCCTCATACAGCAAGTTGTATTTGGGGGTGGAAGAAAGATACTCATTGCCGCGGATGACATGGGTAATGCCCATGGTATGGTCATCTACTACATTGGCAAAGTTGTAGGTGGGCATTCCGTCGCCCTTGATAAGGATCTGGTCATCCAGCGTGCTGCAGTCCACCGTCACATCCCCGTATACCTCATCGTGGAATGTCACGGTTCCCTCGGTAGGCACCTTCTGGCGAATGACATAGGGAACGCCGGCCGCCAGCTTTTCGGCCACCTCTTCCTTAGAAAGGTTGCGGCAGTGCCCATCGTAACGGGGCGCCATGCCGGAAGCTTCCTGCACCTTACGGACTTCCTCCAGCCGCTCTTTATCGCAGAAGCAGTAGTACGCATGGCCGCTTTCCACCAGCTGCTCCGCGTATTTTTTAAACATTCCCATCCGCTGACTCTGGATATAGGGGCCCACCGGACCGCCAATATCGGGGCCTTCATCCCACAGCAGGCCGGTCTCTTTCAGGGTCTTGTAGATAATTTCTACCGCCCCTTCTACCTGACGTTCCTGGTCAGTATCCTCTATCCGCAGCAAAAAGCGGCCATTGTTGCTCTTGGCCACCAGATAAGCAAACAGTGCCGTCCGCAGGTTGCCTACGTGCATATAGCCCGTAGGGCTGGGCGCAAAACGGGTGCGTACATGGTCGAACTGGAACATAATGCATCTTCCTTTATTTTTAAAATATCGAATAGGTTTTGACCTATATTTTTACTAATATATACTACCGCCAACAGGGGGGTACTGTCAAGGGAAAACTACAGCGGTGCAGCAGCATCTATTCGGGAATTTTGAGGGCCCCTATTACAGCATGCACTCAGCAGAACCCCAAATCCCCGATGCCCATCGGGCGCAGCCTTCGCGCTCCCTTTCTTCCCCCAATATACCAAAGCAGCCCCGGCCTACGCGGCGGAGCTGCCTGTTTTTTTACCACTTGTTGTATACTTTTTCGGCAAAGCCCAGCAGGTTCTCAATCTTCAGCACCGTACCATCTTCCAGGGTGGCCGTCCCATTAAAGTAGCCAAAGACCTGATGCTGATCGCTGCAGATGATCCCCACATTGGTGCAGCTGGCGCGGTCCAGCACCGGGGTAAAGTCCATTTCAAATCGCCCATCGCTGCTGGTAAAACGCCACGGGCTCATAAAGTCATCTTTGCCGTCCTTCTGCGGGATTTGGAAAACCAGCTGTTCCAGCTTGTGCGCCGTTCCATCGTAGAACAGCATATTTTCGCTGGCGGCGCTGGTATCGCCAAAGCCATACCCAATATTAAACCCAAACGGCTTGCCCTGAACCGTGGCATTGCCGCTGCCCCAGTACCAGGTGTTTTTGTAGGTCCATACGCCGCGGCCCCAGTCCAGGGTGGCATAGCTTTCCTCCGGGGTAAATTCAATCACCTGTCCATCAAATTCCACGCGGCCGGCGGCTTTCATGCAGTTGATTTTCTGGTTATAGTAAAAAGCCTTTTTGTCCTCCGCGAAGGGGGTCACAATCACCATGGAGTCCTTCGGTTCTTCCGTCAGGGTAAATTCCGCCGTAATCGGCTTTTTCTCCATAAAGTTCTGCACCCAGGCCGTCAGCTTCCGGGTGCCATCCGGCAGCACCTTAAAGCAGAAATCGGCGTTTTTGCGCTTCACCGCCACGTCCCCTTTGGCACTGGTAGCAGGGAAGCCCGTCTTGCCCCCGGGGAACGGATAGATGATATTGCAGGTATGCTCCCACGGCCGGCTAAAATCCAGCAGCGAGAAACCCAGCAACCCCATGTAGCTGTTGTCATCAATGGTCAGCGCCACACCCCACCGTCCGTTCATCATCAGGTAGTAATCCCATTCCTTAATGCGGTGGGCCGCCGCCTTAATGGCCCGGCGGTCGTATGCCTTAATCAAGTGGCGGGCATAGCCTGCCTCGTGCAGTTCGCCCCGCTCATTCAGCAGCGGGCCGGGTTTGGTCAGTTCTTTCTGCATGGGGTGCCTCCTTTTTTTGTCACAGGTTGAACGCGAACAAATGTTTCACGTGAAACATTTCAGAATTCTACCGGAGGGAGAAAAGGGGCGCCTTTCCGGCGCCCCGCGGGCCTTGTCTTTTAGGCTTTGGCGGCCGCTACATTCAGGGCCTCCATCAGGGCGGGCACATCAATGCCATGGGCCAGGGCACCCTGTTCGATGTTCTCGAAGTGGGCCGCTGCGCAGCCAATGCAGCCCATGCCGAAGCGCTGCAGCACCTCTACGGTAGCAGGATATTTCTGTACGATCTCCATAATGCCCATATCTTTGGTAATCAGCATAATTATTATCTCCTTGCCATTAAACTTTCAGGGGAAACTCCTTTTTCTTAGTATAGTTCCTTTTTTCTCATTTGTAAACAGAATACGAACTTTTTTGCAAAGGACTTCTTTCCCCTGGCCCATTCATTGACAAGCGCCGCCGCCATGGTGTAAAATAATGCGGAACAAAGCCCCTTTCAGCGGGGCAATTTAACAGATGTATGAGGAACATTATGAAAACGACAACACGTCTGCTGGCTCTGCTGCTGGCACTTTGCATGGTATTTGCCTTTGCGGCCTGCGGCAAAGACCCTGTTACCCCGGATCCAAGTGACCCCACCACCCCCACCGATCCTACCGATCCCAATAACCCCACCCCCGATGAACCCTCCAAAGAGGAGATTCTGAAGGAGCTGCAAAAGACCATGCTGGAAAATACGCTGGCCATGCAGCAGAAGAATAAGGATACCATCGGCTGGCTGTACATTGGTGATACCACCATCAATGACGTTGTGGTAAAGGTAAACTATAACGATGATAACAAGTATTATCTGCGCCGCAATGCCAATGGCGAAAATGATAACGACGGCTGCTACTACGCCGATTTCCGCTGCAAGAGCGGCAACCGCAGCACCCTTTCCAAAAATACCGTCATCTACGGCCACAATCTGGGCCGGGCCGAAAACGCCCTGCTGACCGATTATGAGAACCATGCCAATGGTCCCAAGTTTGCCCAGCTGCTGAAGTACCAGGACGAAGAATTTGCCAAGAACCACCCCTATATCTATTATTCCACCATCGAAGAGGATATGGTATGGCAGGTATTTGCCGTATTCTATACCCCCATCAGCTTTGATTACATCAACCCGGATCCGGCGGATGCCACCTTTACCAGCCTCATCAAAAAGGCACAGGATCTTTCCTTCTACGATTACGATGTAGACGTCACCAGCAACGATAAGATCCTTACCCTTTCCACCTGCACCTACCGCCTGGCCGATGATACCAAGCTGCACTATCCCAATGATTACCGCTATGTTGTGATGGCAAAGCTGCTGCCGGCCGATGCAGTGTTGGAAGATACCGTTTCCCTTACCGTAACCAAGAACGCCCCGGTAAAGCCGGCTGGCGAATAATAAAGCCCCCCCGCTCCGCTCCCTTTCCCCTCTGGAAAGGGAGCGTTCTTTTTTCCTCCCCTTTGGCATTAAAAATAGCATAAAACAAGTCCCTTCCCATAAGCAATGGAAAGGGACTTGTGATCGCCGGAAAAAGAAGAAAGACACATAGAGGAGGGAAAGAAAACCGGCGGAGATAAAAGCAATTTATTTTGAACGGGAGAAAAGCCGTTTCCACCAGGGCTGCGGAGCCGGCAGGTAGCCGTTCTTAATATAATAGCGCAGGTAGCTTTGCAGCAGCGCCGCATTTACCGGCGGGCAGGTAATGCCGCTGCCGGCCAGCAGGCGGTCGGTATTAGCGGTGGAAAACTGTGCCTGATGTGCGCCAAAGCGGGCAATCATATCTTCGCCGGCCGAACGCTGATCGGTAAACAGGCAGGAGAGGATCCGCAGCACGTTTTCTTCGCTGGTGGTCGCGGTCAGTCGCTCACACCATTCCCCATAGGGCAGCCGTTCCAGCGGGTAGCCTGCTTTTTTTATCAGGGCGGTCATCTGCTGCAGCGGCATCAGCCGGTGATTGAGCAGATTAAAGGCGTGTCCGCAGCAAAGGCTCTGGAACGAGATATACACCAGGGCATCGGCTACATAATCCACCGGGGTCAGGTGCAGATTTACCTCCACATCGGGGGCTGCGCCCAGCTGTACACATCCCACCAGCGAGCGGCTGATGAGGTCTTCCAGCTTCCAGATACCGGTGGAAAGGGTGCCGGTAATATCGCCGGGGCGGTAAACGGCCGCTCGCAGGCCGCGCTGCCGGGCCAGTCCTACCAGTTTTTCGGCCACCCACTTGGTCTCGGAATAGCCCAGGAAATACCCATCGGGGGACTCCAGCGGATCATCCTCCATCACGGTACGGTCAAAGTGGCTGGGGTTATCGTATACACTGTAGCTGGAAACATAGTGGAAATACTTCGGTTTGCCTTCGCAGGCCAGCCGCAGGCACTCGGTGGTTCCCAGTACATTGTCGGGTTTCATCTGCCGGTAGGGGAATACAAAGTTGAGGACCGCGCCATTGTGGTAAATAGCATCCACTTCTTTGCTCATCTGGTTCCAGTCCGCTTCGCTCATGCCCAAATGCGGCTGTGTCAAATCGCCCGGGACCGCATGGAGGTAGGCCAGATAACGATCCTGCCAGCACTGGAAGCGCTTCATATTATCGATCACACGTCCCAGCGCCTTTTCCGGGGTGGCGGCGCGGGCATGGCAATAGATTTGAATGCCCTTTTCGCCGCGCTGCTCAATCAGTGCGCGGATGAGATAAGCGCCCAAAAACCCGGTAGAACCGGTGAGGAATACCGTCCGGCAGTCCTCCGGCCGGTTGGTATACTCTCCCTGCGGGGCAATTTCCTCCGGCAGGACACATTCCGCCCGCAGATCGGGCTGGAATTCCTTTTCCCGGCCGGCCAGCAGGGCGCTGAGATAATTGGAAATGCCGGAAACGGTGGGTTCCGCCGCAATGCAGCGAATATCGATATTGACGCCGAGATCATGTTCCAGGTCACAGACCAGTTCCATCATGCGCAGGGAATCGCCGCCCAGCTCCAGGAAGCTGTCCTCCGGGCCAAATGTTACCCCTGGCAGCACCTCCCGGAAAATCCCGGTGATGATGGGTTGGATCTGTTCCGGGGTGGCATCGGGCGGCAGCGTAACCTTTTGGCGCGGGGCCGGTTCGCTCTTCTTGGCGGAGGCTGCAGCAGTGCCTTGGCGGCGGCTGCTGTACAGTACCGGCAGCTCGCCGGCTTCATACATGGCGCGGGTCGCCAGGGTTTTAATCTTGCGGTTATCGGTGCAGGGCAGGGTGCCGGATGGCACAAATACAATATCCCGGAACGAAAAATCGAAGTTGCGGGCGGTCAGGCGGTTTACTTCGGCTGCCACCGCGGCAAAATCCGCACCGGGGGCACATTCCGCACACAGGACAGGGCATTCGCCCTCCACGGCCTGCACCGAAAATACCGCCATGGCATCGGCCGGGAGCGGAACGCCCTCCTGCCGCAGCAGCAGGGTAATATCCCCGGGGAAAATATTTTTGCCGCTGATGATAATCATTTCCTTGATGCGGCCGGTGAGGTAAAGCAGCCCTTCATACACCACACCCATATCGCCGGTGCGGTAGAACTGCCCCCCGTAGCCGGGAATGACGGTTTGGAACCGCTTGGTTTCCTCCGGGTTCTGCCAGTAGCCGGCGCATACACTGCTGCCCTGGATGCAGATTTCTCCAATCTCGCCGGGCTCGCAGGGGGTGCCATCGGGCCGGATGGCCACCAGTACCATATCCCCTGCAGGACGGCCCACGCTCACAATGGCCTTCTCCCCCTCCGGCGCCGGGAGGAATCGTCCCTCCCGGTAGGCTTCCAGATCGATATGCTGGCAGCGGTAATCCCGGCTGGCCAGCGTGCCAACGCAGACACACTCCGAAAGGCCATAGCCCGGTGCAAAGCAATCGGGGGTAATACCAAACAGCGCACAGAATTTTTCCACGGTCGCAGCATTTACAAATTCGGAACCATTAATCAGATGGGTCACGTGGGAAAGATCGTATTTTTTGGCTTCCTCCGGCGTAATCAGCCGGGTGCAGACCTCATAGGCGGAATTGGGCGCGGCGGTGATGTTCACCTTGTAATCGGAAAGCACCCGCAGCCACACCGTAGGCCGGGCCAAAAACTGCAGCGTAGGGATAAAATAAGAAACGCCGGTATCAGCAATAACGGGTAGGAAGATGGCTACAATCAGGCCGATATTGTGATAAAACGGCACCCAGGAAGCCAGGTTATTGCTGGTGTGCTGAAAATCGAAGATTTCCAAGCACTGGCCAATGCAGCCCATCAGGTTGCCATAGGTCACCATAACGCCCTTGGGCGCGCTGGTGGAACCGGAGGTGTACTGCAGGTACAGAAGATCCTCCGCCTTATGGGGCGTTACTTCCCCGGTCGGCGCCGGTTTTACCTGGTCGGTGTACACCCGCTTGAGGGTCACTACGTTAAGGAACGCTTTTTTGAGCAGCGGGCCGGTCACATTGGTTTCCGCCTCCCGTTCCATTCCGGCATTAGAGATCAGAAAACGGGGTTTGCTGGATTTGAGCACCGAAACAAAGCGGTTCAGCTTGCCCTCATCGATAGGAGGGGGAATGACGGTGAAAACCACCCCGGCAATCATGCAGCCCCACACGGCATACACCGTACCGGCATCCTGCATGGAAAGGATAATGGCCCGGTCGCCGGGCTTGGCCCCTTTCTGGCGCAGTTCAGCCGCCATATCCATGGCGTGGCGCCACGCTTCGCCAATGGTCACCCTATTGTGCCGGTATGGTTCCGTACCGCAATCCAAAAAGTCGTACAGCGGACGTTCCGGTGTGCTGGCTGCGTCTCGCATGTATTTTTCCAAAATACCGTCCATAACGGCTCCCTCCAAGTATCTGTCTTTTATTAATTGGTTAATCAACCAATTATCTACGGATAGTAAATCACTTTTCGGATAAGATGTCAACTGATTTCGTTTATTTTTGTTAATATGCTGCAAATTTCCCGCGAATTTTTGTCACGGTCTTTGGGGGCATTCCCCTATGGCAGCCAATATGGCAGCAAAAAAGAGGGCCTTTTCGGCCCCCTTTTTCGGGTGTCTTTTCGTTCTTTACTCTTTGGGGCGGCAGCACCGGGCCATGACGGCTACCGCTTTTTTCATTTCCAGCGGTTTGGCCAGGTGGGCCGTCATGCCGGCCTCCAAGCACTTTTGCGCATCCTCCGCAAAGGCATTGGCCGTCATGGCGATGATAGGAATTGTTTTGGCATCGGGGCGCGGCAGCGCGCGGATTTCTCTCGTCGCTGTCAGGCCATCCATCACCGGCATCATAACATCCATCAAAATAGCATCAAAGGTCCCCGGCGGATTGTTTTGGAATTCCTCTACCGCCTGGCGGCCATCGGCCACAATCGTAACGATGGCGCCCTCATCCTCCAGCAGCATTTGTGCTATCTCCGCATTCAGTTCGTTATCCTCTGCCAGCAGCAGCCGCAGTCCATGGATTGTTGCCTCATTCCCTTCTTTGGGCTGCAGGACCGGCCCGGTGTTTTCCATTACCTCAAAAGGCAGCGTAATAACAAAGGTGGAACCAACGCCTTCTTCACTGCTGATTTCGATGGTGCCGTTCATCTGCTCCACCAGACCCTTTACAATGGCCATCCCCAGCCCGGTTCCATGGTAGACGCTGGGTGCATCGGTGCGCTCCTGAGAAAAAGGATCGAAGATGCGCTCCAAAAATTCCTGGCTCATGCCAATGCTGGTATCGGTAATAATCCAGCGGTAGGTTACGGTGTTCTCTGCCATCCCCAGGCACACAACCTTCGAGCAAACCTTTCCTCCCACCTTATTATACTTGATGCAGTTGGTGTAGATGTTCAGGAAAATCTGCCGCAGATGCAGCGGACTGCCATAAACCCAAGGAACTGCCACCGGATCGGAGGTGGTATCGTACTCCATGGTAATGCCGGATTCCGCTGCCTTTTGGCCGATGATCGTTAAAATATCCCGCGAAAGCTGGTTCAGGTTGATCGGTTCATGAGCCAGAGTAATTTCGCCGCTTTCCAGCTTACTCATCTGCAAAATATCATTGATGAGCGAAACCAGATGATCGGCCGCCACCCGCATTTTATCCCGGTTGGCATTCACCAGCTCCGTATCCTCCGGGTGCGCCGCATCAATTTCTAATAGCCCTATAATGCCATTCAGCGGCGTGCGGATATCGTAGCTCATGCGGGAAAGGAAGCTGGTTTTGGCCGCATTGGCCCGGTCAGCCTGATCCACTGCCACGCTGAGCTGTTCATTGGTTACCTGCAACTGATGGGCATACGCCTGCTGGGCCTCTATTTCCTTTTCGCGGTAGCTCTGGGCCGTTTTCCAGCGGGCAGTACTGATTGCCGCAACCACCCCGATATAGAGAATGACGGCATACAGCAGCAGCCGCGGGGTATTGGCAAAAACATTCCGCTCCGGCAGGTAGCTGTAAACATAAAAATCGCGTCCCCGCTTCATCAGGCCAAAATACTGCGAGATGGATTCGCCCTCCTGGCTGGCGTGGATCATTTTATTGCCGGTGCCGGAAGCCTTGATCTTCCGCAGAATGGGCAGCGTATTGGTGTTCTTCCCCACCAGGCTTTCCTCGTTGCTGGCTACGATGGTCTCTCCGCTGCTTACCACGATGATCCCGTTCTTTTCCATGCTGTAGCCGAAAAGCAGGGAGGATACCGAAAGATTGAAGGAATGGATGTATTCCACCGGGGTTTGGTAATAGGTCACTACAATTCCCTCGGCATCCTGCCGGCCGGTGGCTGCCAAATCAATCTCGCCGCCATCGGCGCAATACAGCCGGACCACGTATCTCTTTTCCGGGTAATTTATGGTATCCAGCAGCGCCGGGGAATCCAAAGCCTCCAGCACCAGAGCCGGTGTCTCCTCCGCATGGTATTGCGAAAGGATATTCCCCTGCCGATCCAGCAGTAAAATGCCGGAAACATAGCTGCTTTTGGCATAGCCCTCCAAGGCTTCTGCGGTCTGGAACCCGTTATTCTCCACCAGATCGTGGGCTACCTGCTTTCCGCTTTCCACAATGCGCATCAGGCTTTTTGTTTCCGAGGCCAGCTCGATGCGGGCATAGCGATTGCACTGTTCCTTGATGTAATCCGCCGTTGTTTCCAACATCCGCTGGGCGGCCGCCATATCCGAACGCACCGCCAAAAAGAATACCGCCGCCAAAAGGACAAGCCCCAGCAGCAGACGCACCAGAACCCGGCGCCTGGTAAAAAGCTTTGCCGAATCCCTATCCTGCGTCATGGCTTACCTCCATAAATTTTTGCGGATCTTCCAGGTATTTCCCCAGAATTTGTTCCAGTGTTCCGTCGTCCCGCATTTCCTCAAAGGTGCGGGATAGTTCTTCCGCCAGTCCGCGGTCATCGCTGCGTGAAAAAGCCACACCCAGCCCCACCGTCAGCAGCGGTTCTTCCAGAATGCGATATTCCAGTCCATAATCGCTCATGCACTGCAGGATAGCGGTTTCGTGGGCGGCGATGGCGTCGGCATAGCCTTTGCTCAGGTAGGGGTACACCAGCTCCCGGTTCTGCAGCGAAAATACTTCCTCCACCTTGGGAATTCTGGCATCCGTTTGGGCCAGAAAAAGTTCCTCCGGCTTTGTAGTGGATTGCACCGCCACCCGTTTTCCGGCCAAATCCGCCAGCTCGTAAATATCGCTATCCGGCCGGACGGCCACCACCTGGCGGCTGTACATATAGGGTTCGCTCCAGTGGTACTGGTCCTCCCGGCCATCAATGGAAAAGCTGCCCCAAATGCAGTCAATCTCACCGCTTTCCACCAGTTCTTTCTTGGCTTCCCAATCGATGGTTGTAAAAACGGCCTGGTACCCCATGCGGCGGAACGCTTCCTTGGCCAGATCCACATCAATCCCGGTTGGCTGGCCATTGACGTCCTCGTAGTTATAGGGCGGATAATTGTCGCTGCCCACCATAATCGTCGGCAGTTCTTCGGCTGGTGCGGGGCTTTCCCCCGCCTCGCTGCCGCAGCCGGGTAAGGCCCCCAGCAGGAGCCCCGCCGCGCACAGCCATGCCGCTGCTCTTTTTCTCCGCCATATCCCTTCTCTTTGGCACTGTTTGTCTCTCCCCTTTACAAAAAATAAGGTTTTTTCTCTTTTATTGGCTACTTTTATCATGAAAAGCAATCAATCGGATGAATTAGCCTAATTTTATCAAAAACAGGTAATTCGTTCAATAGCCTTGCTTATTTTTTGCCGCATTTTGGCACAAAAAAAACTCTCCGGCCCAAAACCGGAGAGTTCGATGGAAATTAAAATCACTCGATGCGGCGTTCTTTCAGCGAAGCCTCCTGAATCATCATGGTCAGGATCAGCGAAATGACTGTGCCGACAAAGAAGAAGATCATGGTGCCCATGTGGTTGCCCTTAAAGATGCCATTCACCGCCAAAAGGCAGATCAGACCCCAGCCATTGGCCCCCAGCTGCATCAGGCTTTCGGTCACGCCCTCCGAAACCGGATAAGCGCACTCGTAGCCCAGCACCATCACAATGGGGGTCACACCGGTGAGGAAAATTCCCAGGCAGCAGGCCATCAGGATTTGCAGTCCCACGCTGTGGCCAACAACAATCAGCGCCAGGCCCACCAGCGCACCCACTTCGCAAATCAGCACAATGGGTTTTCTCTTTTTGCTCTTAGAGCGATCGGAAACAGCGGGCAGCACCAGGGTAGCAATCACCGCCGTTACGGTCAGGATGGTTCCCAGCGTGCCAATAAACATACTATCCAGACTGCCGTTATCAAAGTACTGCAAAATCGGTTCCATCAGGGTCGTAAGGGTAAAATAAACGCCCTGCAGCAGCCAGAATACCAACAGCGCATAGATGAACTTTTTATTCTTCATCAGCTGCTTCATACCCTCTGCAAAGCTGACCCGTTCAATCAGCTCCTCATCCGCGGGGGGCGTTGGCGGTTTTTCCCGGGCAAAAATAACAAACCAGAGAATCATGGGGATGGAAAGGAAACCAAATACCTTCAGTGCCCCGGGGATATCCAGCCCAAAGGTGGACATCAGCCACGGAACGCCAAACTGCGCCATCACGACACCCAAGTAGGTAGAAATCATGCCCCAGCCATTGGCGATGCCGCGCTCGGAGGGTGGGAACCACAGGGCACTGATCATGCCAAAGGCATTGATAATGAATGGCTGCGTAACGGCGATGCCGATGGTTGTGATAATCAGCGCCGTGTAGGAGCTGCCGCCGATGAAACCGCACAGCAGCGTAAAGCCCATCAGCACAATACCGGCAATGGAAACGGTTTTATACCAGCCAATTTTTTCGAACACCCAGCTGGCGGAACGGAAAAAAGGATCATGCATACCATAATAATCATGGAAAGTGCACTGATCGCCGCTTCCCCGCTGGCCGCATCCTGGAACCCGTAAAAGTGCCAGGCATCGGTAACAATGGAGCTGAAAAACGCCCAGCCATACTGCATAACCGCATTCACGCACACAAAGGACAGCAGAACGACCCAGCGTCTTTTGTAGAGCTTGAATTCTTTCTTTTGATCTTACATAGAACTTCAACCTTTCCCCAAAAATCCTGCGCCCTATAGCGCAAACTGTCTTTTTTTAGTCTTTTATTATACTATCCGGTAAAATGAAATTCAAAGATTTATTCTTGATGAGTAAATAACACAAAATGTATTAATCTTAACAAAGTATCCATCTCCAGAATAGGAACCCCATCCCCCTTGCCAATGAAGAAAAATTAAAAACTTGGCACAAAATATCAATTTCCACTTGAAATTGGGATTTTTTCGTGATAGTATAAATTTAAAGAAACATCTGGGAACAACTGCATATTTGGCAAACTTATCGAAAGATAAGGACGCAAAGTAAAGCGTCTAAACGGCTTACACCGCACGACCGGCTGACTGCATTCTTTTGACAAGGAACGCAGTCGGTCTTTTATTATACTTACATTTCGTTCATTTCGTTTCATTTTCCCTTTGTTCCCGTCTCTTTTCCCGCCATCTTCCTCATTTGCTTGCTGCCCCGTCGGGTTTTCCCTCCATTCTCTCCCCCGGCGGGGCGGGCCGCAAGCTGCCGGTCGGTGGCAATATTCATTTCTTCTGAGGTTCAATCTGCGGGAGGAACGCCGTGTCGCGGCGGTTACTCAACAGATTTTTCCTGCTGTGGCACATCGCATCGCGCAGTTTCCGGTGCCAATGCCTCTCCCCATTTGGGGCAAGTTGACGGTCTTGCTCCAAACGGTGCTGTGGGGCTTCTCTACCTTACCCGGTGCCGGAACTGCCGATGCAAGCCAAGTAAATATTTCCTATGCACCATCCCCTTTTTCTGCAGAAAAACGCATTTTGCATTTTTCTCTTGACAAAGCTGCAAAATGGTGTAGAATAGCATCAAGTGAATAACGATAGCGACCCCGCAGAAACATTCAGAATCGCAAGAGACTGGATATGGAGGGGGCTCTGGAGAATCTCATTAGGTTGAGTGCCGAAGGTGCAAGGCGGTTTTCCCGCCGAATCTCTCAGGCAAAAGGACAGAGCGGTCATCAATGCATTTTTTGTTTGATCGCTCGCTATTCTTCAGAGGCTGCCGCTAAAAACAGGCAGCCTTTTTATTATCCTTTTTTCACTGCAATATTTTAATCAGGAGTGAAACAAATGGAAGCAGCATTGCTCAACATCGTACAAAAAATCAACGGCTATCTCTCGGATTACATTCTCATCGTCCTGCTGGTGGGCGCGGGCCTTTATTTTTCCATCCGCACCCGTTTTGTGCAGGTGCGCTGCTTTGGCGAAGGAATGCGCCGGGTTTTCGGCAACATCAATCTCCATGGCGGAAAGCAGCAGGGCGGTTTTTCTTCGTTCCAGGCGCTGGCCACAGCCATCGCGGCGCAGGTCGGTACCGGTAATATCGTCGGTGCCTGCGGCGCTATTCTTATCGGCGGCCCCGGCGCCATCTTCTGGATGTG
>DMMB01000069.1:88502-90434 GCA_003453215.1 Oscillospiraceae bacterium
TCTGGATGTGGATCATCGCCTTCTTCGGCATGGCCACCATCTACGCCGAAGCGGTGCTGGCACAGGAAACCCGCGTAGTCAATGCCGATGGCAGCGTCCACGGCGGCCCGGTTTATTACATCAAGCGCGCTTTTAAGGGCGGCTTTGGCAAATTCCTTGCAGGCTTCTTTGCCGTTGCTATTATCATCGCGCTGGGCTTCATCGGCAGCATGGTACAGTCCAACTCCATTGGTGAATCCCTTTCCAATGCCACCGGCCTCCCCACCTGGATCATCGGCATCGTTGTGGCAGCGCTTTCCGCCTTTGTCTTCCTGGGCGGCAGCCACCGTGTCGCCGCCTGGGCGGAAAAGATCGTCCCTGTGATGGCTTGCCTTTATCTCCTCGGCGGTCTGGTAATTCTCATTGCCCGTATCCGCTTTATTCCGGAAACTTTCGGTATGATCTTCCGCTATGCGTTCCAGCCGCAGGCCATTGTGGGCGGCAGCTTCGGTTTTGCCCTCAAGCAGGCCATCAGCCAGGGCGTTAAGCGCGGCCTGTTCAGCAATGAGGCCGGTATGGGTTCCACCCCCCACGCCCACGCCATGGCCAAGGTAAGCTGCCCGCACGAGCAAGGTGTTGTGGCCATGATTGGTGTCTTTATCGATACCTTTGTTGTTCTCACGATGACCGCTCTGGTCGTTATCTCCACCCTGTATGCCGGGGATGGTATCCTCGCTTCCGGCGCGGCCGAGGGGGTCAGCAAGACCAATATGGCACAGCTGGCGTTCTCCAGCATCATGGGCAATACCGCCGGCAGCCTGTTTGTGGCCATCTGCCTTATGTTCTTCGCTTTCTCCACCATCTTGGGCTGGAATTTCTTCGGCCGCATCAATGTGGAATACCTCTTCGGCAAAAAGGCCGTTCCGGTCTATTCTGTCATTGCGGTAGCGCTCATCTTCCTCGGTTCCTGCGTATCCAATGACCTGGCCTGGGAGCTTTCCGATATGTTCAACCAGCTGATGGTCATCCCGAACTTCCTCGCCATTGTGGCGCTGGGCGGGCTGGTAGCAGCCGCCGCCAAAAAGGGCAGCCGAGAAACCATCCAAAAATAAGCCGACTTCTCTTTGTTTATAGAAAGATGCCGCAGTCCTTTGCGAAAGGCTGCGGTGTTTTTCTATCTTTCTTTGGCTTTGGGGAAAAAATTCCCCCTCCGGTTTTCCGGAGGGGGTTCTGTTCTGTTTTCTCAGGCAGCATTCGCGGCCGGGGCTTCCTCGCCATAAAAATCAGGCCATTCCTCATCAAAGAGATCGCCGTCTTCTCCATTGGCGTTGTAGTCATCCCCAAAGTTGTAGTTATAAAAATCGTCAAAGTCATCAAAGTCGTAGTCGCCATAGTAGTCATCGCCGTAGTAATACAGCCATTCCTCTATCTCCTGCAGCAGCGGCTGCATCGCGGCCAGCAGCACCCCACAAAGGATAATCCCGATGAGAATCAGCGCTGCCTTGGCCAGCAACATTCCGCGGGCAAAGCGGGCCAGGTGGGGATTATCCCCTACGCCGCACGCCCATACAATCATAAAGACCAACCCTACCACCGGCACCATGGAAAGCAAAATCAGCCCCATGTAGGCCCACATACTCAGGCCGCCGCTGTTGCCGTTGTTTCTCTCCCGGTCGCTGGTGCGCACTGTGTAGCGATCGCCATGGGCGCGGCAATCCCCGCAGTGGGGACACTTCTGGCCTGGTTCCAGCCGCCGGCCGCAGCTGGGGCACACATTCTGGTCCATGGGCTTTCCGCATTCCGGGCAAAGCTGCGCCCGGTCATCGTATACCGCACTGTTGCAGCTCGGACAAAATCTCATATCATACTCCTCCTATCCTCGTGCCGCTGCGCGGCATCCGCCCGCAGGGCAGCCGTCCCCCGGACGGCCTCGGCGCTTCGCGCCGGTTCCGG
>DMMB01000021.1 GCA_003453215.1 Oscillospiraceae bacterium
TTTTTCTTTCTTCTTTTTCTTTTTTCCCTATAAAAGCAACTCCGGAACCGCTCTGGTCCCGGAGTTGTTTTTTGCTTATTCGCATTAGTAGTGGTAGCGCTTCCTTTTGGCCAGCAGAAAGATGGCCGAAACCAGAGCTGCCAGCACTTCGGAAACCGTAATGGCCCACCAGATGCCGTCAATATCCAAAATCAGCGGCAGCACAATGACCGAAGAGGCCTGGAACACCAGCACACGCAAAAAAGAGATGAGTGCCGATATTCTGCCATTGCCCAGCGCCGTAAAAAAGCCCGAGCAGAAAATATTGAAGCCCGACAGCAGGAAAGAGAAAGAAAACAGCTGGAATGCGTGTTTGGTCAGAGTAAACAGATTTTCATCATAGCCGACAAATACATAGGCGAAAGGGCCTGCCGCTGCAATGGCCAGCGCTGTCAGCGCCACGCCCACCGTCAGCGTCATGGTTATGCTTTTGCGGAGCAAATTTTTCAGTTCTGCACTGTTTTCCGCCCCGTAGTGATAGCTGATAATCGGCGATACCCCAATAGAATACCCAATGGAAATGGCAATAAAGATAAACTGTACATACATCAGCACACCGTAGGCAGAAACACCATCCTCGCCAATGTATTTCAGCAGCTGAAAGTTATACAGCATCCCCACCAGCGAACTGGCAATATTGGACATCATCTCGGAAGAGCCGTTGCCGCACGCCCGCAGAATGGGCTTTGCCTCCAGCGTGGGCTTGCCCTGCAGCCGCAGCAGGCTGTTATTGGGCCGCAGGAAGTAAATCAGCGGCAGCACACCGCCCACCATCTGTCCTATGCCGGTGGCCAGCGCCGCACCCGCCAATCCCCAGCGGAACCCCACAATAAATACGGCATCCAGTACGGCATTGGTCAGGCCGGCCCCCACCGTAACATACAGCCCCAGCTTTGGCTTTTCCGCTGCTGCCAAAAAACTCTGGAATACGTTCTGCAGCATAAAAGCCGGAGTAAAGGCAATAACAATGCGTCCATACAGCACGCATCCCTCCATCATCTCGGGGGTGGCGCCCAGCAGCACGCACACCGGCCGTATCACCGCAATTCCAATTATCGCCAGAAGAATGCCCAGCAGCACCGTAAAGAGCACCATCATGCTAAAGTAGCGGTTCGCCTTTTCCTTATCGCCGCGTCCCAGCTGCTGTGCCACCTGCGCGGTACCGCCGGTGCCAATCATAAAGCCTGCACCGCCCAGCACCATAATAAACGGAAATATAAAATTGAGGGCCGCAAATTCCGTTTTGCCCACTACATTGGAAACAAATAGACCATCTACTACGCTGTAGATGGAAGTAAAAATCATCATAATAATGGTTGGCATGACAAAGCGTACCAACCGTCCGTAGCTAAAATGATCCGAAAGCCGGATTGGCTGGCGGCCATTTCTTCTTTCTGCATTCATTTTGCTCTACTCTCCAAATTCATTCTTCAAATTTCCGGCAACTCTCTGCCGGATCCTATTATCCGTATTGATACGGACAGTGCTGCATTATAGCATAGATATTTATCTCTTGCAAGGTTTTATGATATCACCGGGTAGGGGCGCTCCTTTGCCGGGTCGTGCCGCCGTCCGTCTCGAATCAGCAGCCCCCCGCCTTTGGAGCGCCCTCATTTTTCTTTTTATTCCGGGAATGTCAGCTCGCACGCCCCCATCGGGCGGATCGACAATGCAGTACAGCATTTTTCGCCAAAGACTACCTGCATCGTCTGCCGAAAGCTTTCTTCCCGCTCTTTCGGCACCAGCGCCTGCACCGTCCCGGCAAAGCCTCCGCCGTGTACCCGCCAGCCGCCGCAGCCCATCAGTTCCCGCTCGCACAGGGCCAGCGCCAGCGCCAGGCCCCGCTCGTTCGGGTTTTCCGGGTAAATATTCTGCAATTTTTGGTAGGAAGACTCCCCGCTCTTTTGCATTTCCAGGAGATATTCCTCTGCCGTTGGCTGCTGCAGGGTGGCCGCCATCCGCGGTACCCGCTCATTCTCCTCAAAGAAATGCATCGCCCGCAAAATGGCGCGGTCACTCACCTTTCGGCGTAAATCGGGCAGCCGGGCGTAGAACTCCACCGGGTCTACCTCCCGCAGCACCCGGCAGCCAAATTGCTCTGCCACCGCTTTCATTTCCCGCGGGATAGCCGCATAGTCTTCGGTCAAATCCGCATGGCTGCCGCCGGTATTCACCACGTATAAGGTCATGCCCCAGCGGGCAAAGTCACAGGGAATTCGTTCTACAATCGGCGTTTCGGGGCACAAAAAGTCAATGCTTACCGCACTGCCCACCGCCGAGGCCGTTTGATCCATCAAGCCGCAGGGCTTGCCAAAATATTCGTTTTCCGCGTACTGGCCAATTCGCGCCAGCGCCACCGGCGGAATGGCTCCCTCATTGTACAGGGCATTCTGAATCTGCCCCAACAGCAGTTCAAAGGCTGCCGAAGAGGAAAGCCCGGAACCAGTTGGCACCGCCGAATCCGTCACCGCCGCGAAGCCGCCCGCGGCATACCCTTCCTGCTGCAGCCCGGCAAAAATTCCCCGTATCATCGAAGGGGAATGTCCGCGCTCCGCCGGGTAATGGCTCAAATCCCGCCAATCCATCGGGGGCAACGGGTGGCTGGCACTGCCAATTTCCACCGGGCCTGCCTCCTGCGGGGCCACAATGGCCAGTTTATCCAGCGTTACAGCCGCCGCCAATACCCGCCCATGCTGGTGGTCGGTGTGGTTGCCGCCCAGTTCGGTACGCCCAGGCGCCGAAAAAATGCGCACCTTTTCCCGATCCCCATACTGCCGGCAAAATTGTTCCACAAGCCGCAGCAGCCGCTCCCGTTGGGAGAGCGGGTCCTGGATGAGATACAGCCGGCACAGCGCCTCATCACAGGCACCGCTTTGCAGGGCTTCTTTCCATTGGGAAGCACTCGCCATGGGTTATTCCTCCGTTTTATCTTCAGGCTTCGTTCAGGGTAAAGCGCATCAGCACCGGGCTATGGTCGGAATAGGTAAACCCGGTCTGCACATTTTCCAGATAAGTTACTGTTACATTGTCGCTTACAATAAATCCATCTACTATAATGGTAAAATTCCCTTCCTCGTAAGGAATATCGCAGTTGCGGCAGGTAGGCTGGGCTTTGCCATCGGTGTAGTTGTCACAGCGGGTCAGCCCTTCCGGCAGCATCTCAATGGGGAACGGCTGCGCCCAGCCAAAGTCGGTCATTTCGCCGCCGTTCAGCACCTGGGTGGAATTCCCGGTAAAATCGTGGTTAAAGTCGCCGCCGCACACCACATAGTTACCGGATTCATACTCCTTCAGCATATCGCCAAACAGCATCGTCATCTGTGCCTCGCGGATTTCATCACTGCCGCCGTAGGCCGAAAGGTGCACGTTAAAGATCACCAGTTCTTTGCCGTTTTCCGTAGGCACCCGGCTCACCGTATAGCACCGGTCCAGATCCAGGAACTTGGAAAAGCCGGTGGAAATGGGCAAACTGCGCCGCAGCGCAGCCGTAATGCCTACGCTGCTGAACGTCACCATGCTGCTGTTGGAGCTGCCATGCGGCTGGGTCAGCGGATACATCAGGAAGGCCGAATGGTAGTTGACCGCATCGACTTCTGCCATCTGCGGGAATGCCGCACGCAGAATTTCCTGCTCATCAATGTGATAGCTGCGGGTGGAATTGGTATCCACCTCCTGGAACAGAATAAAATCCGGATTCAGCGAAGAAACCTTTTCTGCAGCCGCATTAACGCAGGCAGCCACACTCTCCGGGCTTTCCGCCCAGGATTCCACCCCTCCATCCATGAAGAAGGTGAAATCATCGGTATAGGCGCCAAAGCCAATATTTTGCGTCACAATGGCATATTCTTCCCCCAGCCGTACCGCCAGGTCGGTCTCCTGGGGGTTCCGGGGCGTCAGTTCCAGCCGGTCCGGGATGCGGTCATAGCTCAGCATCACATACCCTACATAAAGGAGCGCTGCCACCAGCAGCACCGCCAGCAGAATTAATAACACTTTCAGCAGTTTCTTCATCTTTTTTCTCCTCCCGCTTTTGCGGTTCGTTTTACAGCAGTTCCAGCAGGTCCTCTTCCTCCAGCGGTTCTGCTTTGGCCGCGTCGTTTTCCCGGTATCCGCTCATAATCACCCGAAACAGTTCCTTGGTGGAAGGCGGCGTATAGCTAATGGCATTGGCTCCCGCTTCTATGGTTCGCACAATGGATTCTTCCGTCGGGCCGCCCGTCGCAATGATGGGCACCTTGGGGAATTTCTCCCGAATTTTCGCCACAACTTCCGCGGTACGTTCCGCTGCGGAAACATTCAGCACCGAAGCCCCCGCCGCCAGCCGCGCTTCAATATCATAATTTTCGCTGGTCACCGTCGCAATAATCGGAATATCAATGACCTTTTTCATGCTTTCTACCGTCTGGTTGCGCATCGGGGCGTTCACCACCACACCAAAGGCTCCCTGGGCCTCGGCATCCTTGGCCAGCAGCACACTGCGCAGGCCATCGGTTACACCGCCGCCCACCCCGCACACCACAGGAATGGAAGAAGCCGAAATAATCGCATCCATAATCACCTGCTGCGGGGTAAAGGGGTACACCGCCAGCACCGCATCGGCATTGCAGTTGCGTATAATCGCAATATCGGTGGTAAAAATCAGCGATTTTATGCGCCGTCCCATAATAATAATTCCACTGGCCCGCCGGATCTCAGAGGGCAGGGCAAGACTGTTATGATCGCGCAGCGCACTGCGAATAAAAGCCGGCGGCTGTCTGTGTTCTTTCTGGTTCATGGGGTTCCTCCTTCGGGGTCTGGGGTCGCTTGGGTTTACAGTTATTTTTATTGTACCATATTATTCAAAAAAAAGATAGCCCGGAGTTCTACCGCACTCCGGGCATCTTCTGCTATTTGTGATAATTTTTCGTGAAAGTTTTGGCCTTAGCGGTTTAATAAAAGGTTGCCACTTCCTGCTCCGGCTCCTCAGCCGGAACGCAGGCCGTTACTGCCAGCACCGGGCCGCGCTTGCCATATACCGTACTAAATTGAATATTCACATTGGCGGTCACGGTGTACCAGCCGCCGTTTTCCAGCTTTTCGGGGCTGTATCCCGTACAGGCCAGACCCATAAAGGTAATATCCTCTACACAGCAGGTCATTACATGGCGCCCGCACACAAAGCAGTTTTTCAGGCTGCGGTGCTTGGTCACCACCCGGCCCTTAAAGCGTACCGTCTTACCCTGGTATTTTTCCATCTCTTCGGTCAGGTCACGGTACCATACGGCAAAATCCGCATCGGCTATTTCTATAATCGGCGCTTCGATATCAAAGGGCAGCGGATCTTCGATTTCATCGTAGTCAAAGCTGCCATCCACATAGTCGTAACCAATCTCGGTCCGGCGGCTCACGCCCCTTATCACCTTGTGGATTTCCATCTTATCAGCGCCCACCGGGGCCCGGTTCAGCAGCACCATTTCGCAGCTGGTCAGTTTATCCACCATCAGGCTGCGCATATTGGTATTGTAGCTCAGGAAGGTATTGTAATCCGCCAGCATCACTTCCTGGTAGATCATCCATCCCTGCGGCATCTGCTCGTACAGGCGCTGCAGCTGCCACATCCCGTTATATTCTATTACCACCCGATCCACCCGGTGGATTTTCTGCCACTCACCCAGTTTGGCGGTGGTCAGCTCCTCCTCACTTTCGATGGGCAGAATATGCACATTCTTCATCAGTGGGTGAGAAAGATCATATTCCTCTTCACCCTCTTCGCACAGCACCAGCAGGGTGTGCTCCCCGGCATTGAATTTCTTATCCTCCAGCGTTTCCCGGATAAAGCGGGTTTTGCCCCCTTCCAGAAAGCCGGTAAACAGGTAAACCGGGATTTCAACAGCTTTTGCCATTCGTCAGTCCTCCGTTTTTCAGTTCAGGTGGAACAGCGAAGTCAGGGCGTCCTCCTTCAGTTCGGCACCGATGACGCACAGACGACCGGTGACACCGGCTGCGCCATTGCGGATCTCCACCTCGCCGGGAACATAGTCAAAGTGCAGCCACTTGCCATCTGTCCCCGCCACAATGCCTTTGGCCCGCAGCACCTGGCCGTAATCGCCGGTATCCAGAGCTTCCAGCGCGGCCGCCAGCTCCTGCTTCTCATAGGGGTGCGCGGTTTCTTTGCCCCAGCTCGTGAATACCTCATCGGCATGGTGATGATGGTGGTGGTCATGGCAGCCGCAGTCGCATTCGTCCTCATCCTCATCGTGGTGATGATGGTGCTCATGCTCATGGTCGTGGTCATGGCAGCCGCAGTCACACTCGTCCTCATCCTCATCGTGGTGGTGATGGTGCTCATGCTCATGGTCGTGGTCATGGCAGCCGCAGTCGCACTCGTCCTCATCCTCATCGTGGTGATGGTGGTGATGCTCGTGCTCCTGCTCCTCAGCCAGTTCCTCCAGCGCCGCCGCCAGGGTATCCCGGCGCTCCATGGCTGCCAGCAGCTGCTTGCCGTCCAGCTCGTCCCAAGGTGTCGTCACAATGGTGGCGGTGGAGTTCTTCTCCCGCAGCAGCGCTACGCAGGCATCCAGCTTTTCCTGGCTCATGCCCGCCGTCCGGCTCAGAATAATGGCGCTGGCGTGCTCTACCTGGTTGTTGAAGAACTCTCCAAAGTTCTTCATATACATTTTAGCTTTCGTTGCATCCACTACAGTGGTAAAGCCGTTCAGCACCACATCGTGCATCTCCAGGTTCTGCACTGCCCGGATCACATCACTCAGCTTGCCCACGCCGGATGGCTCAATAAGGATGCGGTCGGGATGATAGGTATCCATCACCTGCTGCAGGGCCTTACCAAAATCGCCCACCAGACTGCAGCAGATGCAGCCGCTGTTCATCTCGGTAATGTTGATGCCCGCCTCCTGCAAAAAGCCGCCGTCAATGCCTATTTCGCCAAACTCATTTTCAATGAGAACCAGCTGTTCGCCGGTATAGGCTTCCGCAATCAACTTCTTGATGAGAGTGGTTTTTCCTGCGCCCAGAAAACCGGAGAAAATATCAATTTTAGTCATAAAAGCATCTTCTTTCCATGAGAATTATTTGCCGATATAGTATTATACTACTTTTGTCAACTTTCTGCAATATCTCAGCACTCCCCATTTCGCATGTCACTTTCCGATAATAAGCACAAATTTTATATGGTTAAAAGGGCCACAGGATATCCCTATCCCATGACCCCCCCACTCTCTTACTTCTATTGGGGTTATATTTCATCATCTTCGATCTTTTCCTCGGGCAAAACGATCCCCTGTGCGGCGAAGTACTCCAAAAGAAAATCAACAAATTCCTGCAGAGCCGAAGAATGTGGAAGATTTTTATTCCAAACGGCTTTTATCGCATGGTTCTGTGGCGGATTAAATGGCAGTACTGCAACATCATCCCAGTCCCTCACAAGATTCTGTGGAAGTAATGCACATAGTATACCTTTGGACACCGCTTCCCTAATAAGGGAGCTGGTGTTGGTGCACAAGCGGATCTGCAGCGGCCAATCTACCGGCAGCTTACTGTTCAGCGCTGCAATAGGGCGCTGACGGATATCCAAGAAAGTCACTGAATCCTGCTGTGCCAGCGGATCATTTAATGAAGTGCAAAATATGTTTGCTGTTGGATAGATATTAATGGATTCCATTGTATTAAAACGCTCTTTAATATCTAAAGGAGTCAATACAATATCTATGCTGCCATCATTTAACCTTTTAATTGCATCATAACTGGAAATCTCCAGCACAGAGAGTTTAATGTGTGGGTGCCTTTTCTTGAGCGCTTCATACATCTCCAGCGGGAAAACATTCCAGCAGGAAATTGCAAGACCCACCGTTAAGGAATGGTTTTCTCCTGTTTCCTTGAGGCTGCTGATTTGTGGCAATAGCGCCGAATAAAATCCCTTAAATTGCGAAAGCAAGTTACGGAGAGTCTTTCCATATTCGGTCAGCTCCATACCATTTCGCCCACGCACAAACAACTGAATGTCCAATTCATCTTCCAGTTCTTGTATCGCTCGCGAAATTACCGATCGGGAAACATATAATTGCTGGGCAGCAGCAGTCACATTCCCTGCTTGACATACCGCTTCGTAAAATTCAATCTGTTTGAGGGTCACTGTCATCAACTCCTAAACTCTTGATAATCTTCTGCGGGTGATTAACGATGAAATACAAATACAATATTGCATTTGTATTATAACATTAATATGGAAGCAGGCGCAAGTATCAACTGTTTTTCAGGAGAGGATCATACACCATAAAGGCAGTAGCCAACAGTGTATATACCCCCATTAGGACATAGATCGGTGTAAACAACTTTTCCCCCGTTATAATTCCCAGCATATTTAAATAATAAGCCGATGCAAACCCGCCTAAATTGCTTACGCCTGTTGCAATTGCGATCGCAAGAGAAGATTGGTTGGGCGAAATATACATTCCCAATATGGCATAAGCTGATGTGATCAACAAAACGGAGGTCATTCCCATTATAGCAGATCCAATCATTAGAATTTCCGTCTGTTTTGCAAAGCCTAATATACCAGCACCTGCAGCGGCAATAAAGTATCCAAATACAAGAGTAAGCCGTTTTAGCTTATAAAAAATCTTTCCAAAGAAAAACCCAATGAGACAACCACTGGCACTATAAAGAGAAAGTGCTGTCGCTGCCACGGTGGCGCCTCCGGCATGGCGATGTTCAAACAACAATGAGATATTCATCAGGATAGGATAACTAACCAGCTGCTGCAGAAATAGCAGAAAAGCAGTAAGGGCGGTTGCGATCCTGCCTCGATGATCAAACCCTGCCGATTTAAGTAGTGAATGCCGATAACCGTTTGGTACCTCTGCTGTTACTGTCGGAGCACAGCAGCTTTCTTCCGGCTCTGGTTGGAACACCAAAAGAAGCAGGCTGAATAAACCGAGTAGATGCGCTAAAAAAGTATAGTTCCATCCATACTCTGCCAACGAGCCAGCCACCATCTGTAAAAGAACTCCCCCGAAATTACTGATAAGATTACCATAACCCAGCATATCGGCTTGTTCTTTTCCGGTATAGTACTGCATAACAAGCGCATTTCCCAATGAGGCACGCAGACCTACGCCAATGCCAAAAACGGCACGGCAGATCAACAATACAGTAAAGCTTTCAGTTAAAAAGAAAGGTGCGATACCGCCTATCAAAAACAGAAGGATCCCTACAAGAGAGATCGTCCTATAACGAATCTTTTTGCCGGCAACGGCGCCTGCCCACAGGGTAGTCGGAACGATAAACAATGTAGGTAGCGTAGAAATCAGCGCATAATTATATAACGGAAATTGTGCGGCCAGTTTAGCCATAGCAGGAGAAACCGTTGCAACCCCCATTGATGTAAAAAAAATCGCAAGCAGTGAGATCGACTGTAATGGTGAAAGAACCCCTTTTTTTGTAAAAACAAACATATATACTTTACCTTCAGTAGATTTGATTAAATAGTGGTACCGAATATACTAATAGGGAAAAGCCCATGCATCAGCCATAGGCTTTTCCCTATTGTATTCTATTGGGTCATCGTTCACATCGGCCACAATTATCACAGTAGCCCTTTGTCTTGCAAGCTGGCAGGTGTAGTATTTCATAGAAGTCTTCAGCAGAAAGGCCCGGCGTTCCACTGTCAAAAACGCCTTTCGGTGTCGGCTCCTTGGTCTTTTTTTCATCTTGATCAGTCATAAAGACACCTCATTTCATGTGAAATCTTCTATAAAAATGATACAATCGACCGTTCACTGCTGCAAATCGCAAACGAAGATGCGTGCAATCAGTGCTGCGGTGTAGCCTTGATCAAATTAGGATTGAGCTGCGCATCGCCGCCACCCTTAACGCTCTTGCTGTCGGAATCAACGATCTCTCCCTGATTCGCACCAAATTGGCGCACCCCGGAGAGATACCCTGCTTTTTCACGGGCATTTTTGGCAAGCTGGGTATAAAGACCGTATTCATGATCAACAACATTCTGCATGTAGGAAGGATCCGTATATGGGTTGCGGGGCAGCGGGACATCTTGATCGCGTGCCAAAATATCCTGAACCTTCTTGATATTGACCTTATGCGCAGTGGTTCCATCTGCAATGGCAACGGCAGCAGCTACACCTGCGGCTTGTCCGGTGCCGACACACTGCGGAATCAAATTGACATAATCGATCCCAATTTCATCAGCAGAGATATGGCGTCCGGGGCAAAGCAGATTTTCGGTCTTTTTGGGCAGAATAGCACGGTAAGGAATCTCGATGGGGCAGTTATCATTGATAAAGCTGATGGTGGAGTGCCATGCAATAACATCCTCGTGCTCCTGCGGGAATGCAAAATCATTCGGGGTAATGACATATTCGCCGTCCAAACGGTAGGAGCAACGGGTACCCAACTGAGGTGCAATATCATAAAGGAACGCATTGCGGAATGCAACGGGACACGCCTTACGCAGATACTCCAACGCATTGCGCATGGTATCACGGGTCTCCATTTCAGTCTCGGTCGCATCCTTCAGGTTTGAACAGTCACGTTCAGGGTGCCAGTTGTTGATCCAGCACACATCATTGGTAGGACCGGGCAGCGGCGCCGCACGGAACCCGCAGACTTTGGAGAAGCCCTCCTGCAAAGCAACCGCGGCAGCATGATTGGTTTTTTTCCATTCGCAGAAAAGATCCCAATTGCAACCGCCGATACGCCAAACCAGCGCAGTAGTGGCACAGCGGGTCAGCTTATCTGCCAGTCCAAAGTAAGGACAACCGGTCTGGCGGAAAATATCGCCATCTCCGGTGGCGTCGATCACGATCTTCGCCAACACAGCCTTGCGGCCCTCCTTGCTTTCAAAATACACGCCCTTGATGGTGTCGCCATCCATAATAGGACGAGTCCCCCAAGAATGGCACATCACGTGGATAGAATCCTTGTGCTCCAGCAGCATCTTGTCCATTTCGATTTTCAACTGGTTTGGCTCAAAATACACAGATCGAACCAGTCGTTCGGGCAGCTTCGCATTGGTACTAAAGCAATCGTGAATGTTCTTCCATGCATTGACAAGGGCCGGATCCTCACAACCGATCTCATCGCCGGAGGGTCCAAGAACAGCACCCGGAATGCTTTCCATACGGGTGAACCATTCCTCCTGCAGTCCACGGACATACTGTTTGTTATAGAAAGAAAGGCGAGGAACCATAATAACGTAGCCGCCGGTAACATCACCGCCCATGTAGCCGTAGCGTTCCATAAGGACAATGTTTTTACAGCCTGCACGGGCTGCCGCTACTGCAGCAGAATGACCAGCTGCACCGCCGCCAACAACAAGAAGATCACATTCGGTATAAACCGGAATTTCTCTCTCACCTTCAAATACAGTTTTTTCTTTTTCGCTCATATAAGGTTTCCTTTCAATAAAGAGGGGTTTTTTTAGCTGGAGTGGGTCAATGCCTTATCGACCCACTCCATCGAGCTATGTTGAGCTATAATAATTACAGAATGTAGGTAAATGCCATGCCGCAAATGTAGCAGATGACCATGAACAGGACTGTCGTTTGAACGCCCTTTGTCCAAACAAACTTCGGGGTAATCTCGGGGCGGCCAAGAATAAAGGCTGCGTTGGTGGAAGCAGCAACGGTCCAGAAAGCATAGCCGGAGCAGATATTCGATATAATCAGGATAACGTCGGGGTTGATTCCGGTGGTTGCAGCCAGACTGCAGACAAATGGTGTAACAATCGGACAAACTGCCATGGTAAGTACAAGACCGTTAGCAACCTGAGTAACAAGGGTAGAGAACAGGATTACAATTGCCATCAAGACCCAAATGTTAGCACCGCCGAACAGAGGGCTGAGAATCTCAACCAACCACTGACGGATACCAAGATTTGCGTCGGAGGTGACCTTGCCCAGCATGACCAGCGCACCGACCAGAGAGATCATTGTCCACATGGATGCTTCCGAGAGGCATTTATTAATAGGAACAATGGACTGCTTGCTGTCCTTGCGGCGGATCAAGGCGCCGATTGCACACATAAGTACCCAAATCCAGGAGTTGCCCATGAAAGTAAAGAAATAACGTCCGGGCGCTTCCTTCGGATAAACGGTTCCGATAAGAATATAAATTACCGGAATGATAATCATGGCAAGGCTTATAATCTGATCACGGTTGAAATGATCAGGGGTATTGCGCATGGCCTCTATTTCATTAAAATCCAAAGACTTCAATGGCTCCATGTTGACCCTATACACTGTCTTCATCAGAATCGCGTAAACAATCAAATAGATCATGGTGATGGAGAACATGCAAAGCATCCAGGTGCCTTCATTAAACGTGCGGCCGAAGGGCTCCATTGCAGAGTTGATCAAAGCGATGGTCATAACCTGCGGGGTCTTGAATGCAAAGAAGAAGATACCGGTGGCAGCAATGTAAACACCAAGCAGAGTCCACTTTACAAAGGGATCGTCTTTATCGTAGCCGCAAACATCACGAATGGATTCTACCAGTCCGAAGAACAAGATGTAGACGGGAGGGCCACCAATAAAGGCTGCAGCGACATAGGTGGCAAGGAACAGCATTACCATCGTCATAACAGGACGACCACGGCAAAGCTTGCTGCTCAGCAACTTTTTAGCCAAAACATTCATTGCGCCCGAATCTCGCAAAGCCAGACACAGGGCACCGCAGAATACCAGCTGAACAGTAAAGACGGAGCCCAGCCATTCGCTCAACAAACCGGAAATGTCATAATACCCATGGAACAGAGTGGCAAGTAGCGCCATCAGCGAACCGCTGAGCAAGTCACCGTTAAAGCAGGTGATAATGATTAGACCAATCAGAACACCCAGCATCTTTACACCGGTTACGGTAACTGTACTGAATGGCTTGACCAGATAGCCAAATAAGAGCATAAATGCCAAGCCAATGACCATGACAATTGCGTAGGTCGAATTGATCTTTCTTTGTTTTGTCATTTTTAACCTCCTACAAATTGATTCCATTTCCTATGCCGGACGTCTACAGCATAGCTTGCAAATAGCTTGCAATTAGAATATAGCATAGAAAGACACAAAATAAGCGATTTAATTCGACACAATACTGTTCATTTTTACTACAGGCAAAAAATGCGATTGTTGCTTTGTCTCTATTACACATACCGAGCACACAACTGAAGGGCTTGAACAATTTTTACTAAAATATTTTATCCAACTTTTTGGGGTCACTTCAAAATCTTACATCAATTTCAACAACTTTGGCAGGAAAGTAACCAAATCTGGGAAAATCATGATAAGTACCACCACCGCAACATAAATAATAACGAATGGCCAAATCCTTTTAAAAGCTGATGCAGCGCTTATTTTGGCAACACCGCAGGCTATGAATAGATCTGAGCCAAAAGGCGGCGTAATGGTACCAATGCACATCCAAACAACAAATACTACGCCAAAGTGGACCGGATCAATGCCGATGGCCGTTGCAGCCGGTGCCAAAATGGGGGTAAGAATAACCAGCGCTGGAGAAACCGACATGAACATCCCCAGGAAAAACATAAAGATGCTGAACAGGCCATAGAACATAAGCGGTGTCTTGGCAATACCGATGATCCAGTTTCCAATAAGAGTCGGAATATTATTGCGGGTAAGTACGATGGCAAAGGTTGCAGCTGTCACAATTATCATCATAACCGCAGCAGATGTACGAGCAGCATTAACAAATGTTTTGGGTATGTCTTTCCACTTTAGCTCCCTGTAAACAAATAGTCCGATGATTAAACCGTAAACCACTGCTACCGCCGCAGCCTCGGTTGGAGTGAAATAACCGCCATAAATGCCGCCTAGAATTATGACAGGCATCAACAACGCCCAAATCGCATCTACAAAAGCCTTCCACAGTTCTTTACCAGTAGGCTTAGGGGAGGTAATCATTTTAAACTTCTTGCTAAATCCACATGCATACAGGCAGTATAGCAATATTACCGATACGGTTCCCAGGCTTTAGTTCTTCCAATGCGCCTTTAATAATGCGACAGGAAACCTCATGCATCTTAATAAAATCCTCATTCGGCTCTCCAACCGATATGGTACGCACCAGCTGTGTCCAATAGCCATTATACCGCGGAGTAATCTCCATCGATATACAATCACCATGAGCTACAACACAATCAAACATAGTCGCAGCGCGAATACATGGAAGCTGATTATCCTCCAGTGAAAACCTCCCTGTAGAAGTAAGGGTAAAGTTGTAGTCTGCCCCCATTCCCTGCGTTGCATGTTCCAGCTCTGCCGCCACCTGCTGCTCCGTCATGCCTGGCTTAACATTTTTCAGTACTTCTGCATAGCCCGCATCAGCCAATTTGCCGCATTGACGAATTAAAGCAACCTCCTCTGGGCTGTGGTGATTTCGGATACGAAATAGCGGTTCCGATACATCACACAGTACTAATCCGGGCATTTCTCTTTCCAGCGCCATACGCCATGATTGCGGCAGAATGTCCAAGCTGGTGCCCAAGCGACCGCTTGTTATTTCACTTTCTTTCAGCACATCTATAATCGCTTGAATGGGAGTTGTGCTTATCCAGCATTCAGTCACGATTCCAGCATTTTTCAATTCCCCGCAAGATATCTCTGAGTCTACAATACCAACGGGGTTGGAACATGGAAAAAACAATGCAGACTGCAGCCCGTAATACACATTGGCAGCCGTTAAAAAGCGGAAACAACCATACGCATTGGTTCCAACGCATCCATTTCCTATCGTCAACAACACATCTAGCTTTTCGTCCTGCATCAGACCTCTTACTGCTTCAACCCTTCTTTTCTTTTCCCCATCGCTGAACATCTGGCCTACCCCTCCACACTTTTAATTATTTTTAGGCACTTGCCGTCCTCTGTCAAGCATCGTCCTCCTTCTACAGTCACCAAATAGGTATCCCCCCAGCAAAAACCGCAGTCATTTCCATCTTTCAATATAATTGGGCTAAGTATTACCGTCATATCTTTGGTCAGTTTTGTCTCATTTTCTGCAGAAATCGGTTGTTCCCGTAGATCCACCCCGCAAATGTACCCTTGAATGCCCCCAATAGTGTATCCTGCTGCCCTAGCTTCTTCTTCGATTTTTTGGGCAACAGTGCTTACCTTGTTCCCAGGTATTAGGAGCTTAGCCGCTGCGCTTATCCACCCGGCCACTGCCTCATGCATCGCTACCGCCGTTTGGTTTTCTTTCCCTACACATAAAGTGCGCAGCATTTGAACCCAATATCCATTATATCGAGGTGTGATAGCTGCTGCTATGCAGTCACCATACTTTACTGCCTTTTGAGAATTCGCAGCACTATGCAACAGGCCCATGCCGTTTGCATCGTTCAAAAAACCGCAGTTTAGAGTTGTAAGGGTTTCCTCTGCACCTTGCTTTTTCATGGCATAGTCCAACTCAGACACCAGTTTGCTTTCGGTTACATTATTCTGCACCGCTGCACATAGAGCTTCATATCCGCTTAGTGCCAGCTCAGCACATTTCTCAACCAATCGGCATTCTTCCCTACTGCGTTTCTTGCGGATTTCATAAAGATCCATCGTACAATCCACCCATTCAAGCTCTGGACATGCACTATGAATACAATCAAACCATGAAGCGGGAAGTGTTTCCGGGCAATAGCCAATTCGGCCATTGGTAATACCTCTACTACCTAAAATATCTACCAACCCCTCGGCCAATCTATTCGTCGTCGAGAAATCGCTGAAACTATCCGAGACATTCTTACAGAAGGAGGTCTGGAGGAACTGACTGTCGATGATATCTGCAGAGCAAATGGCATATCAAAAGGCACTTTCTACCACTATTTCACAAGTAAGGAACAGCTTTTGGACGAGCTTTCCTGCTACCCAATTGACGATTTTTTTGAGAGTCAGGCAGAGTACTTTATGTCCTGCTCTTCTTTCGTAGATGCTATTGAACAATATGCCAAAACCTATGCCCTATATATTTCCACCACAGGACCATTAACTTGTAAAACAGTCATTCTCTCCATGGGAAGTGACCACAACAGCAAGTTTGTAAGTGAGAGCCGTTCTGTTAACCGCATTCTATGGGATATTATCGTTAAGTTTCAAAAAAATGGTGAGGTTTCCACCCGTTTCTCGGTACGAGAAATGGCAGATATGTTGCTAATCACCTGCCGCGGGTATATTCTATATTGTTTTGCAACAAATAACTTTACTGACCTGGAAAACAGAATGGCCAGTCATCTTTCCATTTTGGCTTCAGGATTTTGCTGCAATAACGAGTAATAAAGGTATGGGACGGTTGCAATTATTTGCAGCCGTCCCTTCATTATATAAAAAAGCAGATTTCTGCATGAGGTTCAAAAGCCTCAATGCAGAAATCTGCGGGTGTTACAGCACCTAGGCGCTGCGAGCTTTTCATCGGACATATTGTTGCCCTTTTGGGAGGTTACTGTTCAAATTCCTTTGTTGAAGGTTTTTATTTGCTCTTACACCACCTGCAAAAGGTAAAATTTCAGATAGTCGGTCTCCGGCACGCCGGGCAGAATGGGGTGATCCGGCGCCTGCTGCCGTGCCTCAATCTGCCGCAGCGTCACACCGGCATCCAGCGCCGCTTCCTGCAGCATTTTGCGGAACATCTCGTCCGTCATAAAGTGGGAGCAGGAACAGGTCGCCAGGTACCCGCCGCGGGGCAGTAGCCGCATTGTCTTCATGTTGATCTCCTTGTAGCCGTGATAGGCGTTTTTAGCAGTCGCGCGGCTTTTGGTAAAGGCAGGTGGATCCAGAATGATATAGTCATAATCGCACTTTTTCTCTTTGGCCATCTCGGTCAGCAGGTCAAAAACATCGGCGCACCTGTAGTCCAGATTGGTCAGCCCATTGCGTCTCCCGTTTTCGGCAGCCAGCTCCAGCGCAAAGGCCGAAACATCCACTGCCGTCACGCGCTCTGCGCCGGCCGCCGCCGCATTCAGTGCAAAAGCCCCGGTATGGGTAAAGCAATCCAGCACCCGGCGGCCGCGGGCCAGCCTGGCCGCCGCCTGCCGGTTGTACTTCTGGTCCAGGAAGAAGCCTGTTTTCTGCCCTTCGATGTAGTCCACATCATACTTTATCCCGTTTTCGGTAATGGTCACGTGCCCGCTCAGGTCGGTTTTCAGCCCCTCCATCGGGTAAAAGCCTTTTCCCTGCTCCAGTCCTTCCAGCGTTCTTATGGCCACATCGTTCCGCTCATAAATGGCGTCGATTGCCTCGCCGTCCTCCCGCAGCAGCTCCACCAGCGCCCGGTACACCCAGGCTTTGCGGCACTCCATGCCCAGGGAAAGCACCTGTGTTACCAGTACATTTTCAAAGCGATCCACCGTCAGCCCGGGGAATTGATCCGCCTCGCCAAAAATAAGGCGGCAGCAGCGGTAATCGGTCTCCCCCATCACCGTTTTACGGTAATCCAGCGCATAGCGTACCCGCCGCCGGAAAAATGCCTCATCAAAGGTATCATTGGCATTACGGCTGATGATCCGCACCCGGATCTTGGAGTGATCGTTCACCCAACCGGTACCAAGGTATCGCCCCTTGTTGCTCACCACGTCTACCATATTGCCATTTTGGTATTCTCCCGCCACAGCCGTTACCTCTTCCCCATACACCCAGGGATGACCGGCCCGCAGGCTGCGTTCCGCCTTGGGCGTTACCGTAAATACCGGATATTCTCTTGCTGTCATAGTATCTCTCCCACTTGCGCAAAAAATCTTTCTCTATCATAGCGGTTTTTCCGCCAAAAAGCAACACTTGCACCCGCCCCGCCAAAGGTCTATAATCGAAGTCATACGGCGGGCGCGGCTCCGCTCTTCAGGACTGACCCTCCGCTGCGCTGCGGGCAGTCCTTTCCCGCTTTGCCGCGCCCGCCCCACACCCTTTACTCTTACTCCCAAGGAGGCCCCCTCATGAAAACCGCCATCTGCTATTATTCCCGCCATCATGGCAATACCCTCAAGGTCCTGGAAACCATGGCCGAAGCGGCCGAAATCGATCTCATTGATGTTACCAGCCGCCTGGCCGCCCGCCTGCCGCAGTACGATCGGATCGGCTTTGCCTCCGGCATCTATTACTCCCAGTTTCACGAAACGGTTATCAATTACGCCGCGCAGTATCTCCCCGCGGGAAAAGAGGTCTTTTTCCTCTGCACCCACGGCTCCCGGAATTGCCCGGAAAAATACTTTTCCGCCATCACCGCCGCGGCAAAAGAAAAGAACTGCCGCATTCTCGGCCGCTTTTCCTGCCGCGGGTACGATACCTACGGTCCCTTCAAACTCATCGGCGGCCTGGCCAAAGGGCACCCCGATGAAACCGATCTGCAAAAGGCCCGCGAATTTATCCAAAATCTTTGACCCAAAAAACAGGCCGGCAGTCAGCCCCTCCATGGGCCGCTGCCGGTCTTTCCTTTTATACTGCGTACTGGCTGGTGTACAGCCGGTAGTAGAATCCCTGTTTTTCCAGCAGCCCTTCGTGGGTGCCGGTTTCCACAATCTGTCCGTCATTGATCACCAGAATCAGATCGGCATCCACAATGGTGGAAAGGCGGTGCGCAATGACAAAGCAGGTACGTCCCCGCATCAGTTTATCCATCGCCTTCTGGATCAGAATTTCGGTACGGGTATCCACATTGGAGGTCGCCTCATCCAGTATCAGCAGCCGCCGATTGGCCAAAAGCGCCCTTGCAATGGTCAAAAGCTGCTTCTGCCCACCGGAAATATTGATGCTGTCCTCGCTTACTATGGTATCGTAGCCCTGCGGCAGCGTGCGGATAAAATGGTCGCAGTAGGCTTCATCACAGGCCGTAATGATTTCTTCCCGGGTGGCTTCCGGCTTTCCATAGGCTACATTCTCTGCCACCGTCCCGCCAAATAGCCAGGTATCCTGCAGCACCATACCAAAGAGCGACCGCACGTCTTCGCGGCTCACCGCCGCAATGTCATTGCCGTCTATGGTAATCTTCCCGCTTTGAATATCATAGAACCGCATCAGCAGGTTCACCAGTGTGGTTTTGCCGGCACCGGTCGGCCCTACAATGGCCACTTTTTGTCCCCGTTTTACCTTTACGGTAAAGTCGCGGATCAGCGGTGTTTCGGGGTTATAGCTGAAATTTACATTTTCAAAATCCACATCGCCCATAATCTCCGCCGGCAGGTGCCCCTCAATGGGCTTCTCCTCCGGGGTATCCTGCATCTCATACACTCTTCGGGCTGCGGCACAGGTTCGCTGAATGGAGCCCAATACCTCGGCAATCTGCTCCAAAGGGGAGGAAAACTGCCGGGAATACAGCAATACTGTTACCACAGCGCCCACTCCCAGGGTCCCCTGTACCGTCAGGTAGCCGCCGATGAGAGCGACCAGAATGTAAGCCAGTGCGTTGGCGGCGGTAATGCATGGTGTAATCAAGCCCTGCAGGAACAATGCCTTGGCCTCCTGCTTTTTCTGCCGCTCATTTACGGCCGCATGGGCTGCTATCGTCGTTTCCTCATAATTATAGGCTTTGGTGGTCTGGTAGCTGGCGTAGCTCTCCTCCACTACCGAATACATCTTGCCGCTCTCTTCGAACATCTGGTGGAAATAGGTTCCGCACGCAGCCGAAATCCGGGAGGAAATAAAGATGGAAAGCGGCGTCATCAGCAGTACCGCCAGTCCCAGTTTCCAGTTTTCCCGCAGCATCATCACCGCTATAACAGTAATCTGCAAAAAGCCCATAATGGTCACATCCACAATATTGTGGATACTGGTGCCCATGTTGGAAACGTCCTCCTGAATACGGTCAATAATTTGCCCGGCCGGCGTCTTATCAATATAGCTGATGGGCAGCCGGCTCAGTTTATCGGAAAGTTTGATGCGCAAAGTACAGGTGTAGTACTTGCTCACCGCATTGTTCATCAGGTACATTTTCCCAATGTCTACCGCACTTTTCAGCAGATACACTCCGGCCAGCGCTCCGCATAGCGGCAGCAGGGCATCGGTCAGGCCGCTCTTGGGGATCTCCCCGGCCCAGGCATCGTACAGCAGCTGCACTCCCTGTCCCAGCAGTTTGGGGGCAATGACAGTACACGCTACCACCACGCCGCCCAGCAGGGCGCCCAGCAGCAGCCAGCCGTAAATCGGCTTGGCATCCCGCACCAGCCGGCGAATAACTTCCCAGGTGCTCATTGTCTTTTGCTCGGTCTGTTTCTCTTTCCGGTTCATCGGCGTTCCCCTCCCGTCTGGGAAAGATAAATCTCCCGGTATACTTTACAGCGCTCCAGCAGCTCCTGGTGGGTACCGCTGTCCACCAGCCGCCCGCCATCCATCACAAAAATCTGGTCGCTGCTCATGGCGCTGGTCACACGCTGCGTCACTACAATCTGGGTTTTTCCGGCCGCCTTTTCGGCCAGCGCCCGCCGCAGATTCGCTTCGGTCATAAAGTCCAGTGCTGAAAAGCTGTCGTCAAACAGATAAATCGGCGCATTTTTCAGCACAGCTCTTGCAATGCTCACCCTCTGCTTCTGCCCGCCGGAAAGGTTCTTACCGGCCTGTTCCAGCCGATGGTCCAGTCCCTCTGGCTGCGCCTTAATGTAATCCGCCATCTGGGCAACCGCCGCAGCCGCCATAATTTCCTCCTCCGCGGCGCCCGGCTTCCCCATCGCAATATTTTCCCGGATGGTTCCGCTGTAAATCCCGGCCCGCTGCAGCACACAGCTGATGTTCTGCCGGATGGTGCGGCAGCTGAGGGTGGCGGAATCCCGCCCATCAAAATAAATTTTCCCTTCGGTGGGCAGCCGGAACGCCATCAAAAGCTGCACCAGCGTGGATTTACCGCTGCCGGTACCGCCGATGATGGCCACTTTCTCTCCCGCAGCAATGTGCAGCGAAATATCGCTCACTGCGGCGGCATCAGCCCCTTCGTAGCGGAAGGTTACACCCTCCAGACGAATATCCCCGGTAAAGACAACATTTTCATCTTCCTCCACCGTTTCGGTCATCCGGTTGGCGTCCATCACTTCCCCTATCCGGTCAGCGGCCACTTTGGCATGGGGGTACATCACCAGGGCAAAGGCCGCCATAACAATGCCGTTCATCACCAGCGCCACATACTGCACCATGGCAAAAATATCGCCGCCGGAAGCGGTGGAAACGCCGCTTTCCATCCGGCTGCCGCCAAAGTACAGAATAGCAACCGCCACTAAATTCATCAGGGCAATGGCAATGGGCGAAACCAGCCCCATCTTGATATTGGCTTCAATAATGTGCTCCGCCATCACCCGGGTAGCCTCGGCTATGCGGTTCTGCTCCTGCCCCTCGCGGTTAAAGGCCCGGATGACACGAATGCCGTGAAGCCGTTCCCGCACCAGGTCGTTCTGTTTATCGCAAAATTGATCGCTGATTTTCCATAGCGGTTCCACCTTGCGGCCGATGGCCAGTACCAGCAGCGTAATGATGGGCATAGCCACCAGGATAATGAGCGCCAGCGTGCTGTCCTTGGAAAAGGCCAACACCACCCCGCCGAAAAACAGCACCGGAATGGTGATGATATTGCTGGAAAGCATATCGGCCACCCAGGCCAGCGTCCCCACATCATGGGTCGAGCGGGTAAGCAGCGCCGAAGTGCCGATGCGGCTGACTTCCTCAAAAGTCAGGGTATTAACCCGGCTGAAAACCGCTGCGCGCAGATCGGCACAAAAGCCGGAAACCACATTGGTGCGGCACCAGGTTCCCGCCGCCACCGCCCCCAGCGAAAGCAGCGTAACCAGCAGCATTTTACCGCAGCAGCGCAGAATATAGTCCCAATCGGACGTATAAATGCCGCCGTCCAAAATATCGCTCATAATGGTGGGCAGCAGCAGCGAGCAAATGCTGGAAAGGGCAATGAGCAGCATTCCCAGCACCATCTTGCCGCGGTAGGGCTTGAGATATGGTAAAATTCGTTTCATAAATTCTCCGTCAAATCATGAGGTTCAGCTCTCTCCCCGCTGAAAAAAGGCGCAAAAAAGCCGGGAGTAACAGAGACTCCCGGCGAGCGTAATAACACCTTGGTTCAGGCGGACTTACAGAGAGAGCTGCTGTACAGATATTCGATTGTTTCCTGCGCGGAACTTATTCATCTTGTTATCGTGCAAAGTCTTCATTTCAGCAGCTCCTTTCTTTGTAATTTTGGTATCGAAAAGAGTATAGCACACGAAGGAGCTGTTTGCAAGCACTTTTTCCCGTTCCTGCATTCCGGCGGCACGCCTTCGCTTTGCCTTGGGGGGCCGTTTGTACCAAACGGGTCCCCTCGCCCGCTCCGCCGCGCCGCCTGCCCCGCTTTCTATTCCACCAGATACCCCACCCCAAAGCGGGTATGGATAAAATCGAAAAGCCCGGCGGTTTCCAGCTTTTTGCGCAGTCGATTGATATTGACCGTCAGGGTGTTTTCATCCACAAAGCTGTCGGTTTCCCACAGCCGCTGCATCAGCAGCTCGCGGCTTACCACCTGGCCTTTGCGCTCCATCAGGCACAGCAGAATACGGTATTCATTTTTGGTCAGATCGATGCTTTCTCCTTCAAACTGCAGGGTTTGGTCGGCAGTATTCAGCACCGCCCCGCGGCATTCCGGCGCCGGCAGGGCCACCTCCAGCCGGTAGCTGCGCCGCAGCATGGCCTGTACCTTGGCCACCAGCACGCTGCCATCAAAGGGCTTGGCTATAAAATCATCGCCGCCCATGTTCATGGCCATCACAATATTCATGTTATCGGCCGCCGAAGAGATAAAAATGATGGGGGCTTCGGTTATCTGGCGCAGCTGGCCGCACCAGTAATAACCGTCGTAGCTGGGCAGCTTAATATCCAGCAGCACCAGATGCGGCTGGTAGGCCTTAAATTCCCCGGTAATATCCCGAAAATTCTGGACCGGTCGGGCTTCCATTCCCCACTGTTCCAGCAGGTTCTGGATCCCTTCGGCAATGCCGCGGTCATCCTCTGCAATGAGTATTTTAAACATGGATCTCCTCCTGCTTTTGGTTCATTTTCTCCCTTCAGTATCGCATAATATTGCCGGAATTACCAGCCGGTGAAAATTAAGATTTTCTTTTTTCCCGGGGAATTTTCACCCCGCACTGTTCCCGACAGCCTCAGAGTAACACTCTGAACGGAAAAAGAACAGCAAGAAGCGCTTGAGTTGCCGAATTTCAAGCACCGGTTGAGCGATTTTACGGTTCCTGCTCTTCCTCCGTCGGAAGGATTTCTTCTTCCGGGAAAAGGGCAGCGGATTGCTCCTGCGGCAAGCTGGAAACACTCCGCAGTTTCCGCTGGATCTGCCGGGTGCGAACCCCCACCAGTTTATCCAGTTCGCTGCTGGCCTGTTCCAGCCTCGATTGGGTCATCGTAAGGGCATCGGCAAACTTATCAAACTCGGTTTTTACCGCACCAAGAATATTCCACACCTCGCCGCTGCGCCGCTGAATGGCAATGGTCCGAAAACTCATCTGCAAAGAATTGAGCAATGCAGCCATGGTGCTGGGCCCCGCAATATTGACCCGGTACTCCCGCTGCAAAGTTTCTACCATCCCCCGGCTGACCACTTCGGCGTAAAGCCCCTCAAACGGCAAAAACAGAATACCGAATTCGGTGGTATGGGGCGGAGAAATGTACTTTTCCCGAATGTCTTTGGCTTCCATGCGGACGGTCAGCAGCAGCTGCCGCACCGCCGCCTGAATGGCGGTCGGATCTCCGGCATCGTAAGCATCCCGTAGGGCGGCATAGCTATCCCCAGGGAATTTGGCATCGATCGGCAGCCAGACAAAACTACCATCTTCCACCGGCAGTTTTACAGCATATTCCACCACATTCCGGCTGCCCGGTACTGTGGCCACATTTTTGCCATACTGTTCCGGGGCCAAAATATCCTCCAAAATAGCGCCAAGCTGCACTTCCCCCAAAATACCGCGGGTTTTTACATTGCTCAGCACCTTTTTGAGATCACCAACCCCCTGGGCCAAGGACTGCATTTCTCCCAAACCGCGGTAAACCTGCTCCAACCGGTCATTCACCAGTCGGAACGATTCGGTCATGCGGTCTTGGAGGGTTTTCTGCAATTTTTCATCTACAGTCTGGCGCATTTCGTCCAGTTTGGCATTATTATCCTGCTGAATAGTGGAAAGCTGCCGTTCCATGGAGGCACGCACATCCTCTAACGCACGTGCGGAGTCCTGGGAAAAAGTGGATAGCCTATTTTCAAATTGCTTCAGCTGTTCCAACAGTGCGCGGCTTTCCGTTTGGGACTGGGTCTGCTGGCTCTCCATCAGGTACTTTCCAAGGGTAAGAATATCCGCCTGCACCGAACGCTCCAAATCACTCTGGAGGCGCTGAAGCTGCCCGGAAATATCCTTCTCTTGGGACTTTTTAAGCTGCAGCAGCAAAAAGACAAGCAGTGCAACAATGAGGGCTGCGGCCCCCAGCAGAATATAGCCTATGGTAAGTTGATTCATGAGATGATTTCTCTCCTTTGGGCAAGGAAAATAGCGAACTTTAGTTCTTTCTATGTTTTATTGTAGCACAAACGTTCGCAGCTGTAAAGCGAAAACGAAAATTTGTAGAATGGGACAGTAATTCTTACATTTTACGGATCTAACGATAAATGCGCCGTATAAAAAACAGAGACCCAAGCATGGGTCTCTGCAGAGCGTTTATTCATCGCGTTTTTTGCGGGTAGCACGAACAATATTAAGGGCAATGATACCGGCTACGCAGGCGCCCAGGAACATGGGCATAATCATGGCGCTGTACTTTTCATCGGCGGTGAGCACTTCTGCCCATTTGCTGTCGATGTAAAGCGACAGTTCCGGGCCGACGTAATTGTAATACTCGCAGCGGGCCAGTTCCTCTTCGCTGGGGTAGGCGGTGGTATCATCCTTGGTTTCGTCATCCAGCATCTCGTACACCAGCTTATTGGGGGTAGAGTAGCCGATGGCATCGGTATTGGCCATGCCGACTTCCGGTTCCAGCATGAAGTTGATATACATTTCTGCCAGTTCCCGCTTTTGGCTTTCCACCGGTACACAAAGGCAATCGGTGAAAATATTGCTGCCCTCCATGGGGATGGAGAAAGCGAGATCGGGGTTATCCTGGATCATGGTAACGGCATCGCCATTAAAATAGGGTGCAATGGCGGCTTCCTCCCCGATCATCTTATCAAAGATTTCATCGGCGACATAAGCCTGAATAACGTTCTTCTGATCCTTGAGCAGTTCCACTGCTTTATCCACCTGCTCGGTGGATTCGGCATTGATGGGCAGCCCCAGATACATGAAAGTGAGGCCGAAAGCATCCTTGGAGTTATTAATCATCAGGATGTTATCCATATAGGCTTCGCTCCACAAAGCGCCCCAGCTGGCCACCACCGATTCATCTTCTACCAGCTTGGTATTGTAGATGAGTCCCAGCACGCCCCAGGTATAGGGAACGGAATACTCGTTGCCGGGATCGTAGGACTGGTTGAGATAGATCTCATTGATATTCCGGAGGTTGGGGATATTGGACATATCCAGCTTTTGCAGCATTCCCTCCGCAATCATACGGGAGATCATGTAATCGGAGGGGATCACAACATCGTAAACCGCGCCTCCGTTTTTCAGCTTGGCGTACATCGATTCGTTGGTATCGTAATTGGAATAAATGACCTTGATGCCGGTGACTTCTTCAAAGGCCTTGTTGACATCCAGCGAACCATCGGCGCCATCGGAGATATATTCGCCCCAGTTGTAGACGCTGATGGAGTAGCCCTTATCCTTATAGCGGCCGTAGTACTCCATATCCAGGGCGGAGGTATCAATGCCGGTTTCCTCCGCCAGAGCCGTAACCGGCAGCAGCAATGCCGCCATCATAATGGCCAAGAGGAGGGAAAGAATACGTTTTTTCATGCTTCCGGTTCCTCCTTTCGCATCATCTGCTTTTCCTTGCGGGCAGAGTAATAGTTGCTGAGGAGCAGCAGGGCCAGCACCACCACAAAGATAATGGCGGTAAGAGCATTGACTTCCGGGCTGACGCGCTTACGCACCATGGAGAAGATGGTGACGGGCAGTGTCTGAGAGGAAGCGCTGGAAACAAAGTAGCTGATGACGAAGTCATCCAGCGAATAGGTGAATGCCATAAGGAAACCGGATACCATGCCGGGCATAATTTCCGGGATGACTACCTTGTAGAAAGCCAGCTTGGGGCTGCAGCCGAGATCCTGCGCCGCTTCGAAGGTATAACGATCCATCTGGCGGAGCTTGGGCAGGACATTTAGGATAACATAGGGCGTGCAGAACGTGACGTGTGCAATGATGAGCGTCACAAAGCCAAGCTGCATTTCCGGCAGCTGGAGGAACGAAAGCGCCGTACCGCCAATCCAGTTATTGAACTTCTGGATGCCATTGCCGAAAGAAACAAACAAGAGCAGCATGGAAACGCCGGTGACAATTTCCGGATTAAGGATGGGCAGGTAGGTGATGTTCATCACCAGAGATTTAAACCACTTACGGCGCACGGCATAAATGCCGACGGCCGCCATGGTGCCCAGCACCAACGCAATAACCGAAGCAGCCAAGGCAATGACCAGCGTATTGCGCAGCGAAGAAAGGATGAGTTCATTGTGGAACAGTTCCTTATACCAATGGAAGGAGAAGCCGGTCCAGTTGGCGCGGGATTTCGACTCATTGAAGCTGAACACAATGAGAACGATGATGGGCAGATACAGGAATACAAATACCAAACGGGTATAGAGTTTTGCGTACCATTTCATATGAGCATCCCTCCTCTATCATCATTGTCCTCAAACTGGTTCATCAGGCTCATAACCAGGAGAATGAATACCATAAGCACCAGCGAGATAGCGGAGCCGAGATTGGGATTATAGGCATTGCCAAGGAACTGGGTTTCGATCAGGTCGCCGACCATCATATTGGAACCGCCGCCCAGCATACGGGAGATGATGAAGGTGGAAACCGACGGTACAAATACCATGGTGATGCCGGTGGTAACACCGGGCATGGAAAGCGGCAGCACCACGCGGGTAAAGGTATTCCAGGGATTGGCGCCGAGATCGCCCGCTGCTTCCAGCGTGTAGGGTTCGATCTTGGTCATGATGGAATAGAGCGGGATGACCATAAAAGGCAGGTAATTGTACACCATGCCCAGCACTACAGCGCCCTGGGTATAGATCATCTTAAAGGGGCCAACGCCGAAGAATTCCAGGATGCTGTTGATGACGCCGTTATTTTCCAGCAGGGTCATCCAGGCATAGGTACGCAGCAGGAAGTTGGTCCACATGGGCAGCATGACCAGCATCACCAGTGTGCGCTGGTTATTGGCGCTGTAGCGGCTCATGATAAAGCCCAAAGGATAGGCAATGACAAGGCAAAGCGCAGTAGCCACCAGTGAGAGCCAGATGGACCGGACAAACACCGCGGTGTAATCCGAAACCTTGGCAATATTGGCAAAGGTGAACTGACCATCGCTGGTAGAAAGGCCGAATACCGCCACCAGAATGAGCGGTACCACGACGAAAATAATTGACCAAACGATATAGGGAACGGAAGAAAAGCGAAATTTCATGGCTTTATTCCTCCGTACGCTTCATGATATGAATATCCATCGGCGCGACATCCATGCCAATGAGCGTTCCCGGTTCCACGTACTGGGTGGTGTGGATTTTCCACTTATAGCCCATGGCGTCAACCATGATCTCATAGTGGACCCCCTTAAAGATGATGGTTTCCACGATACCGGAAATTTTGCCCTTATCGGCAGGAACAATCTTGAAGTCCTCCGGACGAACGACAACCTGAACCCGCTCTTTGGGTTCAAAGCCCTTATCCACGCACTCGAAGTAATCATTGGCGAATTCCACAAGGAAATCTTTGTGCATGATGCCATCGATGATATTGCTTTCCCCGATGAAATCAGCCACAAAGGCATTGCAGGGTTCATTGTAGATGTCTTGCGGGGTGCCGATCTGCAGAATGTTGCCATCCCGCATAACGACGACACGGTCGGACATGGTAAGCGCTTCTTCCTGATCGTGGGTGACGTAGATGAAGGTAATCTCCAGCGCCTGCTGAATGCGTTTCAGTTCAATCTGCATTTCCTTGCGGAGCTTGAGGTCCAAAGCACCCAGAGGCTCATCCAGCAGCAGCACCTTGGGGCGATTGACCAGGGCGCGGGCAATGGCCACACGCTGCTGCTGGCCGCCGGAAAGCTGATTGATGTGGCGCTTATCAAAGCCGGAAAGCCCCACAAGCTTAAGCATTTCCTTAACACTTTGGCGGCGCTCCTTTTCGGGCACCTTGGCAATCTTCAGGCCAAATTCCACGTTCTCGTACACATTCAGGTGCGGGAACAGCGCATACCGCTGGAATACGGTATTGACTTCGCGCTTGTAGGGGGGCAGATCATTGATGCGGACACCACCAAAAAAAACATCACCCTCCTTGGGTTGGATAAATCCGCCGATAATGCGCAAGGTCGTTGTCTTGCCACAACCGGACGGCCCAAGAAAAGTAATGAATTCCTTGTCCATGATGTCGAGGTCGATCCCTTTGAGAACCGGCTCGTCATCAAAATCAACCCGAATTCCACGCAGGCTGATCAAAGTATTGTCGTTCATTTCAACATCCTCCTTTTGCGGTAAATCTGCAGGCCCTCACACCTGCCGCAGCCGCTATTGCACCGTCCCCGCAAAAGGTTTTTAGGATACCCCGAAGATTGGGGTTCTTTCAGATGGGCATATACGAGCCGCCTTTTTATAATTGAATGGTCAAAATGACGTATATCAATATAGCATATTTTGTCGTAATGTCAACAGCAAATTTCAAGATTTATTCGAATTTTTTTGAAAATTCCTGCGTCTTTTTGGCCGGACAATCGATGAACTTTAAAATGCTTCTGTTTTCTCTTAATTCCTCTCGATTTCTTCATTTTTAGTCTGGGGAAATTTTTGGCCCCGCAGCAGCGAAAACAGCCAGAAAAGTTCTTCCCGGCGCAGCGCCCGGCAAAGCAGTAGCGATACCGTATAGCACCCCAGATACAGCAGTACCAATAAAGCGAGGGGAAGCGGCTGACTGGCATGGGAAAGCAATCCCCCGAACAGCAGACGGAGAATTCCAAATCCGGCCACTGCGGCAACGGCCGTAAGCAGCCAGCAAAGCGGCTGCAGACGAAACACCGTGACCCGGGTAAGGCGCGCCGCGCTGAGGGCAAAATTGAGCAGTTCGGTGGCAAAGATGGAAAAAAGGTAGCCGGCCACCCCGTACCGGGGCAGCAGCAGCCAAACAAGGAGCAGACCGGTGGCGGCATCGATGATATTATACCGCATATTGGCGCGGTACTCCCCTACCCCTTTCAGCATCCCATCCACAAGGGTATCCATATACATAACCGGCACCAGCGGCGCCAGCAGACGGATATATTGCCCGGCCGCGGGTTCGGAATAGATGAGATCGCCCAAAGGCTGCGCAAAGAAAAAACAGGCGCCGGCAACGGCCATCGAAAAGAAAAGGCCCAGCCGATAAAGCCGTTCCAGCATATAGCCCAATCCCCGCAGCCGCCCCTGCACCTGGGCTTCGGTCAATTCGGGGACGATGAGTTCAGCAATGACGCCGATGAGGGCCGCCGGGAACAGCAAAATCGGCAGCGACATACCCTGGATCACCCCATAAGCGGCCAAAGCTGCCTGTGCCCCGCCGCCAAAAAGGCGCAAACCACGCGGAACAAGGAGGTGCTGGGCGGTGGAAAGTGCTGAACGCGCATAGCTGCTGAGCGAGAGCGGTACCGTAATGCGCAGAAGCGACGGCAGCATGGGGGTACGGCAGCGCCCCTCCCGGCGAGGAAGACCGGCAAGCAGCAAAAGCAGCAGCGCCAAAAAGGAAAAAATCTCCGAAGCAAGCATCCCAAGGGTAAGGGCGCCGCAGGCGTATTCCAGGCCGTAACCGCCCAGCCGCAGCAGGGCCAGTATCGTACAGCCGATGCGGACAAGCTGCTCCGAAAGCTGGACAAGGGACATTTTGACCGACTGGTGCATGGCGATAAAGTAGCCGCCCATCGCACCGGACCCCGCAACAAAGGGCAGAGCGAACGCCAATACTCGCAGAGAAAGAACAATGCGGTCATCCCCGACCCAGGATGATACTTCCGGGGCCAGATAATAGAGCAGCAGCAAAGCCGCTGTACCAAAAAAGGCCGAATAGCCCATGGCACAGCCGGTAGCCCGACGGATGGCGGCATCATCGCGGCGACCGACCTGCTGTGCAATCAGCCGGGTAGCAGCCAGCCGCACGCCGGAGACGGCAACGGTGGTGGCAAGGGTATAAACCGACATCACCAGCTGGAACAGGCCAATTCCTGCCGCGCCGATTTTACCGGCAACGTAGACCTGAAAGGCCAGGGCAATGGAACGCATCAGAAGGCTGGTGGCGGTCATAGCGGAGGTATGGAGCAAAAGCTGCCTGGCGCGGCGCATATCGTGTTCCCTCCCCCCTGCGTTATCTTCTTTTATCTTATGGAGCGGGGCGAAGAAATAGACGGGTGGACGGGTGGGCACGACGGCCCACCCCCAAAAGAGGCGGGAGACGTTATTTTTGATAGGGTAAGGTAAGGCGATGGTGCAGCAAACCCAGTAAAGCCAATGCACCCAGAACCCCGCAGATGGGATAGACGGTGCCAATCAGTTTGCCAAAGCCAAACAGACTGCCGCCCCATGAAAGGGCAGCCAGTAATAAAACAAAGCGCCCCGGGTGGGCGGCGGTCCCGGGAAAGCGTCCAATGCAGTAGTGCCGCAGGGCAACCGCACAAGAAAGAGCGGTGCCGAACATGGCGCCGAACAATAGCAAAGCATATATGGCATACCATCCGGCGCCCAGTGCTTCTGCTACGGCAAGCATGGGCAGCGGTGTTTTAGCCGCCGCCGGGCTGGCCTGCATCGTCAGAAAAATGCCCAAAGCAATGGAAAAAAGCATCAGACAGCCCAAGGCCATCCCCTTCCAGATGGTGCTGGGCGCTTGCAATTCCCGGCCCACCGGAGCAAGAATTCCAATCGAGGAAAACAGGTTGAATGCAACAAAGGAGCAGGCGGAAACTGCCCAATGACGCAGCAACGGCTGGGCAGTCGGATCCGGCTGAATGACGAATTGCCACCCGGTGCGGTGCAGGGTAAGTACACTGACCGCCACCGAGCAGATGACCAAAAGCGGCACCACAACCGAAAAGACATTCATCATACCGGCAGGCCCCAAGAGGGAAAGCAGCGAAGCGATAAGGCAAAACACGGCGCTGCCCCAAAGAGCAGAAACACCAAATATCTGCGCAAACAGCGCTCCCACGCCGGCCGCCATGATAACAAAAATGCCAAACAGAAAAAATAGCTGCAGCAGCCCCACAGCGCCGCGTAAGAACGCCGATGGACGATGAACAATCAGGGCATCGGTTTGGTCACAGCCGGTACGCTGCACCAGCCGCAGCAGCAGAACGCCAAAGAAAAAAGAGAGCGCCACTGCCAAGAGAAGTCCCTCGATCCCCTGCCGACCAAAGCAGCCGAAAAACTGCCACAATTCCTGGCCGGAGACATAGCCCGCCCCGAGATAACAGCCGGCAAAGGTAAAGCCCAGCCGCAGTGCACTTTCTTTGGAATGCATAAAAAAGGACGCCTCCTATCGTATCATATGCGATGTGCGTCCTTGTCTTTTTTCTTTATTTATCTTTTTATCCGCCGAAGCGTTCCACTGCGATATAAAACCGGCCTTTTTTGGAAAGTCCGCCGATCTCCCGCAGGATAAGCCTTCCCTGCCCGCGCACCGAAAGAATGTCTCCTTCGGCAAGCTGTCGATCGGACTTGAGGCATTCGCAGCCATTGAGGCTAACCCGTCCGGCCGCAATCAGTTCTGAGGCTCTCCCCCGGCTGAACGAAAAACCGCTGCCCAAAACGGCATCCAGCCGCAGCGAAGCCACGGTATCCCGCACCATCTTGCCATCGGACGCCGGAACCCTCAATTCCGAAAGAGCGATCTCCTGCGGATGCAGGCCGGTGCGGCCGGCACTAAGCCAATTATCCCGCAGGAATGGAATACATTCCCGCAAAGCAATTACATCGCAGCCATTTTCGCCCACCAGCAAATCCCCCAGTACCTCCCGGCGAACTCCCTGTGCCATCAGGCTGCCCAAAATATCCCGATGGGTAAGCGCAGTGCCATGCCCCCAGCTTACCCGAAGAGCGCCAAACGGCAGTTCCTCTTCCGGAAGATCATTCTCCATATAATCCGGCAAAAAGAGGACGACACAGCGTTCCGCTTCGGGATAGCCCCCCATTATCTTATGCATCGGTTCCCCGCAGCATGCGATCACCTGACTGGCAATGCTGCGCTGGTGCGGGGTGAGAAACATCGTGTGGGTCAGGCGGTTCTGGCGGGAGCACTGCTCCAGCTTATCCGCCACCTGGGCAGCCGTCAGGCGGTCCTCGCCGGAAAACACTTTGAGAAAATCGCGATCTTTTGGCATAAAAGGCTCCTTGGGAAAGTTTCGTGCAGGGGCGGCCCGCAGGGCAAACCGCCTGCGGCGGTTTCGGCGGCAAAGCCGTCGGTTTCGGCTTTGCCGAAACGCCCTGCGGGCCGTATTCCTGCGGTTTGCAGGGTGCTGCGGTGGTCATCTGCCGCCTGTTTTCGCTCCCTATCTTACCAAAAGGCGAAGCAGAATGCAAGAAAGGCAGCGCCCGCAAAAAGAGGGAACTGCCTTTCTCCATAAAAACAAGGAAGGACGGACGATTAGCTGAGGGTCGTGCCGGTGGCAAAGCTGGCCACAATGATAATGATAATGCTGATCGGAGCCAGATATTTTACCAGAAAGCTGTAAGCCGCTTTCAGGCGGAAAGGCTTGCCATCCAGTTCGATTTCCTGAATGGCGTTTTGGGGCTTCCAGACCCAGCCAACAAACAGGCAGGTCCCCAGTGCGCCAATCGGAATCATAAAGCGGTCGGTGAGGAATTCCATAAAGTCGCCGAAGATGGGAGTGGTAAGGCCGTTCTTGAAATCAAACCAGATGCCCTTGATATCAAAGGCAGCCTGGGAGCAGGTATACACCGTCCCCAGCAGGAACATCACCAGACAAAGAATGATGGTGGTAGGGGTACGCTTCCAGCCAAAGCGCTCTGTTGCAAAGGCCACAACGCCTTCGACCAGCGAGATGCAGGAGGTGAGTGCCGCAAACAACAGCAGCAGATAGAACAGAATACCAAAGAACTGACCGCCCGGCATCCGCTGGAACACGCCGGCTAGCGAAGAAAATGCAAAGCCCGCACCCTTTCCTACGCCTTCGGCGCCCAGGGTGGCAAAGACGGCCGGAACAATAATAAAACCGGCAATGAGCGCCACCAGGGTATCCATCCCGCAGATAATGGCAGCATTTTTCGCAAGGTTTTCTTCCTTTTTTACATAGGATCCGTAGGTAATCATAATTGCCATACCAAGGCTGAGGGAGAAAAACGCCTGCCCCAGAGCCGAAAGAACGGTGCTGAAGCTGACTTTGCTCCAGTCTGGGATCAGCATATATTTGAGGCCTTCCCCGGCACCGGGCATGGTAAGCGAGCGAACCAGCAGGATAAGCAGGATGATAAACAGGGCCGGCATACCAATCTTGTTAAAGCGTTCAATGCCCCCTTCTACGCCCTTGACGATGATAAAGCAGGTGATGCCCATAAAAATAGCGGCAAAGATGACACCGGTTAGCGGGAACCAGGTTTCGCCGGTGGCGGCATTATAGCCCAACAGTTCATAGAAATAGCCCAGCGGGTCGGCGTAAACTTTGGCCGGCTCGGTAACATAGCTGGCCACATAGCGCAGCACCCAGCCGCCCACGTGGCAGTAATAGCTGGTAATAATAAACGCTACAATGACGCCAAACCAACCGACCCACTTATAGCCGCGGTGGCCCAGTTTGCCATAGCTGTCAATGGCATTGGCCTGGGCGGCACGACCGACGGAAAGTTCCGAAAGCATAACCGGGATACCGATGAGGACGACGATGGCCAGATAAATGATAATATAAGCTCCGCCGCCGCCTTCATACGCTTTTCCTGGGAACTTCCAGATGTTGCCGAGGCCGACGGCAGAACCGGCTGCTGCCAGAATAAAGCCGATTTTGCTGCCCCATTGTGCACGTTTAGGTTCCATAATATTTCTTCTCCTTTTCCTCTGCCGCTGAGCGGCGCTGTGGGTATTGCACCAATCATAATACAAATATTAATCGATAGCAACTATTTTTTTAATAGATGGTAAAATTCCGTCGTTTCCGCCAAAAAGTGGTGAATTTATATTGTTTATTGTGCATTATAACGAGCATTTCTCACTATTTATTATGCAATATGTATAAATTTGATTTATCAATTTTATTCTAATAATTAAAAATACTAATTGAACGGAGAGACAAAAAGCACCGGATTTCTCCGGTGCCTTGTCTTAACCATATTTCTATGCTTGGCTTATGCATGATACAGTTTTTTGGTCTGGTATTTGGGCTCACAGGTGAGGTTGACCCCCAGCTTGTGATAGATGTTTTCATCCACGCGGGAAAGAATGACGCTGGCATGTGCCTCGCAGCCGCGCAGTTTGCTAAGCTGCTGCATGGCCAATGCGGCGGTCGGATTGGTAGCCGCACAGATGGAAAGCGCAATGAGAATTTCATCGGAGTGCAGCCGGGGATTGTGATTGCCGAGATAATCCACCTTGAGGCGCTGAATGGGTTCGATGATGATGGGCGACAGCAGGTGCATCTCATCGTTGATGCCGCCCAGTTCTTTCAGGGCATTCAGCAGCAGCGCAGCGGAAGGCCCCAGCAGCGAGCTGGTTTTCCCGGTCACAATACGGCCATCGGGCAGTTCCAGTGCCATGGCCGGTTGGCCGGTCTCTTCGGCCTTGCGGCAGGCCGCAGCCGCCACGGGGCGATCGGCCGTAGAAACCCCCAGCTGATTCATAATGAGTTCCTGCTTGTGAATCTCGGCCGGTTCGCTGAGGCCTTGACGCACCAGACAGGCCGTCGCATAATAGCGGCGAATGACTTCCTGCTCCGAAGCGCGGCGGCAGGCTTCATCATCGATGATGCAGTTGCCGGCCATATTGACGCCCATATCGGTCGGGCTCTTATAGGGAGACGCCCCATAAATGCGCTGGAAAATGGCATTGAGCACTGGGAAAATTTCAATATCCCGGTTATAATTGACGGTGGTGGTGCCGTAGGCTTCCAGGTGGAAGGGGTCGATCATATTGACATCATTCAAATCGGTGGTAGCGGCTTCATAGGCCAGGTTAACCGGGTGCTTCAGCGGCAGGTTCCAGATGGGGAACGTTTCAAATTTGGCATAGCCCGCCTTAACCCCGCGTTTATTTTCGTGGAAAAGCTGCGAAAGGCAGGTAGCCATTTTGCCGCTGCCGGGGCCGGGGGCCGTAACCACTACCAGCGGGCGGGTGGTTTCGATGTATTCATTTTTCCCAAAGCCCTCATCGCTGACGATGAGCGGAACATTGGAGGGATAATCGGGGATAATGTAGTGCCGGTAAACCTTGACGCCCAGGGCCTCCAGGCGCTTCTGGAACGCATCGGCAGCGGGCTGGGAATGATAATGCGTAATGCAGACACTGCCCACATACAGGCCAATCCCGCGGAAGGCATCAATAAGACGCAGGACATCCAGATCGTAGGTAATGCCAAGGTCGCCGCGGCGTTTGTTCTTTTCGATGGCGTCGGCGCTGATAACGATGACAATTTCCGCCGTATCTTTCATCTGCAGCAGCATTTTCACCTTGCTATCCGGCGCAAAGCCCGGCAGCACGCGGGATGCATGGTAATCATCAAACAGCTTGCCGCCAAATTCCAGGTACAGCTTGCCGCCAAACTGCCCGATCCGCTCCCGGATTTTATCCGATTGCATCTGCAGGTATTTTTCATTATCAAAACCGATTTTGTACATGATGCCCTCCTCGTTTTTCGCTCTATATCGTTTTAATCTATATACCTTCGCTTGACAAAAGCACATACGGTTTTTGCGGGCATAAATGCTGCCCAACATTGTGTGTTGCGTTGACAGGCGCCAATTTCAAGGTTCGATGAAGCGGTCAGCGCTGATTTTCACCGTCGAAAAGCGTGTGTGTCCTTGTCAAACGAAGGTATGAATAACAAAATAAAAAAGCGCCCGGTAGAGGCGCTTCTTTTGTTCCCCCTTTTGGGGAGCCCTTACGATTATATCATTAGTGGGAGCCGCAAGGCAAGTGAAATCGCGTATAATTTATGGCGAAAATTTTGGCAAATAGCGCCAAAAGAACGGTCATTCCTTTTTGCTGCGCAGGCCGGAAACGACAACGCCGCAGATGATAAGCAAAGCGCCTACAATGGCGGTCCAGCTCATGGGCTCGCCCAGCAGGAAGTGGGCCGCCACCATGGTGATAAATGGCTGCAGATAGATGTAATTGTTGGCGTGCACCACCCCCAGCCGGTCAATGACAACATTCCAGATGGCAAAGCAGATGGCGCTGCCCAATACCGCCAAAAACAGCAGGCAGAACAGCAATTTGGGCTGCATCAGCGGCGTAAGGTCCATGGCCAACTCCCCGCGGATGGCCAGCACCGGCACCGAAGTGATGGCGCCGTACAGAATAACACGACGTGCCAGCAGAATGCTATCCACCTGGCCGGAAAGCCGCTTGATAATGACAGAATAGCAGGCCCAGCTGGCAGCCGCCAGGAAAGCGAGCAGATCGCCCACCGGGCTGAGCTTCAGCACCAGCGCGCCATTGAGCACCACCAGCACCACGCCGCTCATCGCCACGGCAAAGCCGATCCAGACGGTGGTGTGGAGCTTTTCATCGCCGGTGAAAAAGTGGGCCAGAATGGAGGTGAGGATGGGCGCCATGGCAACAATAATCGCTACATTGGCGGCAAAGGTATGCTGCAGGGCGGAATTTTCGGTAAAGAAATAGAGGGTACCGCCCAGAATGCCTAGCAGCAGGAAGGTGAGTTCCTGCCGGCCCTGCCAGCGCAGCGGCCGGGGACGCAGCAGCCACAGAACAAAGTAGCCCAGAACAAAGCGCATAAACATAACCTGCGCCGGGCTGTATATGACCAGCAGTTCCTTGCTGCAGATAAAGGTGGTGGCCCAGATGGCAGAAACCATCAGCGCCATCAGGTGCGCACCAAGGCGGTGTGTTTTTTTCGAAGGGGACGAATTGGAATTGGTGAGAGGGGTTGTTGCTTCAGCGTTCATAGGGGTTTATTGGCATCTCCTTAGGGGTTGCCCTGCGGCCAGATGACCGAAAGGGCGCTATTGCTGGGGTCGTAATCTTCCCGCAGGCGCTGCTCCAGTTCCTGCACCGTGGCCGAACGGAGAATTTCCAGCGGGTAATATATGTCTTTCATGCCGGAAAAATGGGCGGCAGCCATCAGGCCGGCTATGGATTCCGCGCGGCCGTAAAGGCCAATGGTGCGGCCGTAATTGGCGCGGCGGCACCGGGCAAAATCCTGGGGTGGAATTCCGTCCTGCTGCAGGGCGGTAATCCGCTCGCACAGGGCATCGCAAACGGCCTGCGGCCGGCGGCTTTCGCCATCAAACATGGCACAGATAAAATCTCTGCCAGCCATTACTTCGCTGCCAAAGGTCGCGTTAATCTCCCCGGCTTCGTACAGCCGGCGGTACAGCTCGGTCGTTTCGCCGCAGATAAGATCCAGCAGCAGCTCATCCAGCAGGCGATGACGCATATTTTCCGGGCCGCCGCCCGCCGCCTTAAAGCCAACCTGGAACATGGGCGCCGCAATGGGCATCTTTTGTTCGCAGTAGTGCGACCGGACGGTACGGGGTTCCCGGATCGGCAGCGGCTGGGCCGGTGTTTTCGGGGTGGAAAAATGTTTTTCCGCCGTTTCCAGCACCTCTTCTTCCTCAAAGCAGCCGGCCACCGAAAGCACCATATTCTGCGGGCAGTAAAAGCGCTGATAGCAGCGGCGCAGCAGGGCCGCATCAATCCGGGCAATGGAATCCTCTGTCCCGGCAATATCCACCCGGACGGGGTGCACATGGTACATGGCCTGCAGCAGATTGGCCGTAACCATCCACTCAGGGCTGTCGCGGTACATCCGCAGTTCTTCGGCAATGATGCCGCGTTCCCGGCGAACCGAAGGGCCGGTAAAGTAGGGCGTTGCAACAAAATCCAGCAGTACCTCCAGCGCCTCGGAAAAATTTTCGGTACAGCTGAAGTAGTATGCTGTTTTATCAAAGCTGGTAAAGGCATTGGCCGAAGCCCCCAGCGCATCAAAGCGCTGCATGGCGTCTCCATAGGGGCAGTCGAACATCTTGTGTTCCAGATAGTGTGCTACACCGGCCGGGAGGTGTACTTCCCGCCCCCGCATCCGGTAGCCGATATCGATGGAACCCACCCCGACCGTCAGCATGGCATAGGCGGTAACAAAGCCGGGCATCCGGCACATCTGCACCGTAAGGCCGCTGGGCAGTGTGACGGTGCGGGTGCTTTGGCCCAGCAGTTCGGAGGTATGCCGTTCATCCTTCCTCATCGCACCCATCCCCCTTCCCTGTGGCCTGCAAGAAAAATACTGTATCCAGTGTAAGCGCTGCCGCGGCGGCCGCTACTTCTTTCGCCGTAATGGAGGCAATCTCCTCCCGGTCCTGTTCCGGCGTGATGGCATCGCCCTGCAGCAGCCCGCTGAGATACCAGCCCTCGGTGCGGGCCAGGCTATCCCCAATGGAAGCAAGAGAGCTCTGGAACGCCAGCTTGATGTGAGAAAGCTCCTGCGGGGAAATATTCCCTGCCGCAAGATCGGCAATTTCAGCCAGAATGGCTTTTTGCAGCTTTTCCCGATTGGCTTCCTCCAGGCCGCATTCTATCATTAAAATGCCGGTAAGCAGATTAATACGGGCACCGCAATAGTAGCAGCAGCCCAGTTTTTCCCGCACATTGGTAAAAAGGCGCGAACCGGTGCTGCCGCCCAAAAGGGCCGTCATTACCCGGGCAGCGGTGCGGGCCCGCCGCCCCTGCGGCAGGCCGGTGCGGAAACCCAGCACCAGCTTGCTTTGGCTCATGGGCATCTGTTCGCACCATTCCGTCGGCTGCTCCGCCCGTAAGGGAAGCGGCTGCAAAGCAGAAGAAAGCAGCGCACGCTCCACCCCGGCAAAAAGGTTTCGGAACGTCTCTTCCGCATAGGCCGGGCTGCCGCACCCGCTAAAGAAAATTTCAATGCGGGCGGTGCGAAGCAGCTCGCGGTAGCGCTCATAGGCCGAATGCGGCGTTACCGAAAGCGCCTCCTGCACCGTACCGTAGCGGGGCAAGGCAAACCGATACCCCCGGCCCATTTCCGCAGTGCAGCGCTGGGCCGCATAGCTGCGTTTATCGTTGATTTCGGCTTCTATGGTATCCACAAGATACTGCTGTTCCAGCCGGAACGCTTCCTCCGGGAATGCTCCGTTCTCCACTCTTGGCTCCAGCAGAATTTCTCCCAGCAGTTCCGCACAGCCCCGGCTGATACTCTCCCCCTCTAAGGCGAAGCGGTCATCCGCGCCGGTGATGGAAAAAGTCAACAGCTGGTTTTCTCCATGACGGGAAACATCAGTATCCAGCACTGCCCCGTACAGATCTGCCAGACGGCATTCCAGCTCCGTCATATCGCGGCAGCGGCGGCTGCCCATGCGCAGCAGATAGGCCGCCAGCACCGCTGCCGAATTTTTGCCTTCCGTAAGCGGTGTAATAAGCGTAACCGATATGCTGTTGTGATAGAACTTGGGATCGTGAATACAGGAAAACCATACGCCATCGGCGATGGCGCGGCGCTGCAGGGGTTCTGTCATATCTATCTCCTGGGAAGTAAATTTTTATCAAAGGCCTGTCCCATCAAAAGGCGGGGTATAGGCCGCATCGGCAGAGGAACGCTGCTGGGTATAGCCCAAAAAGCCCAGTTCTTCCGCGCGCTCACAAACCTTGCGGTACTCATAGGTAAAAACCGGGCGCTGCAGTTCCCGGAAAGCAATCCCGGGAGGCGGCGTATACTGGCTCATCAGGCTAAGGCGGATGCTCTCCGGCTCAAATTCCCCGGCCAGCCATTCCAAAAGGCGCAGGCTATCCCGGAACGCGCCGGGCAGCACCAGATGCCGCACCACCATGCCGCTTTGCAGCAGGCCGTCTTTCTCAAAGCGGACCGGCCCCACCTGACGGAACATTTCCCGCAGGGCAGCCCCGGCCACCGGGAAGTAATCCGGCGCCGCGGAATACCGGGCCGAAAGCGTGCTGTCACAGTATTTTAAATCCGGCAGGTAGATTTGCACCTTGCCCTCCAGCCGGCGCAGCGTTTCCACCCGCTCATACCCGCCGGTATTATACAGAACGGGAATGGTCAGACGCTTGCCGCAAAGCTGCAGCGCTTCCACTATCCAAGGGACATACTGGGTAGGGGTAACAAGGTTTATATTATACGCCCCCTGTGCCTGCAGTTCAAGAAAAATTTCCGAAAGGCGTTCTGCTGTGATTTCTTTCCCCTCTCCCCCATGGCTGATGGAGCCATTCTGGCAGAAAACACAGCCCAACGGGCACCCGCAGAAGAACACTGTACCGGAACCGCGCGCCGGGTCTTCCCCGCTGATGCAGGGTTCCTCCCAGCGGTGGAGCGCGGCGCGGCCGGCACGCAGGGTATTCCCTGCCCCGCAGCGGCCGGTTTGGGTGCGGCGGTCCACCCCGCAGCAGCGGGGACAAAGGGTGCAGTGCTCCGGGATTGACACAGCCATGCTATAACCACCTTTCAAGCACAAAGCCGCAGGAAACCCTGCGGCAATGGGGAGATCCTTGCTCCAATTTATTTTGCGGTAATGCCATCAAAGGCTGCCCAGGGCAGCACACTGTAGCCATCGCACACCGTCTCCCGGCTGATGCCGCGGAGATTTTTCAGCAGTTCGGCAAAGTTGCCGCTGATCATGGTTTCGGTCACAGCGCCGGCCAGCTTGCCATCTTTGATGAGGAAACTGTTTTTGGCCACACCGTTAAAATCGCCGCTGGCGCCGGGCTGACCGCCGGAGAATCGGTTAATGAGAATGCCGTTTTGGATGCCGGCAATCAGCTCCTCCACGCTCTGCTCGCCGGGGCGCAGGAAGTAGGAACCGCTCTGGTTGGCGGCGCGCTTTTGGCCGGTCTTGCGGGCAGCATATTCGGAAAGGCAGAAGCTCTTCAGTACACCATCCTGCAGGATAACGCCGTTTTCGCTCTTATAGCCATTGGCATCAAAGCGTTCCCCGCAGACAATCCGCTCATCCAGGGGGCGGGTTTCCAGCGTAATGCCGCTGGATGCAACCTGCTGGCCCAGTTTATCTTTCCAGATGCTCGTATCGCTGATGAGCGCGTAATCGCCGGCATAGCAGCCCAGCGCGGTACCCAGGAACTCGCCCATAAAGGCCGGGCTGACCAGCAGTGTGCCCTCAAACTTCTCGGGGATCGGAGCAGCGGTGAGATCCGCTTCGGCATCCCGCAGCAGGCGGCGCATCATACCGGCTTCCATCAGGGGTTGATCCAAATGATCGGTAAGGTAACCGGTACCGTTGAAGGAGCCTGCCTTTTCGCCCTCGTGAGCGGAAAACATGGTGCTGATGATGTAGCCGCCGTTCTGGTAGCGCATCTCCACGCCGTTGGTGTTCATCAGCAGGATGTCATCGTGGTCATATTTCGCGATGAGCTGCTCCATGTTGATTTTGGGATATTCGGCGTGCAGAGTATCCATATATTCCTGCAACCGGTCAAATAGTTTATCCCGATCGGGGGTAAGCACGCCGGCAGTAAAGCTCATATTTTCCGCCTTGGGCGCAATGGATTCGGCCTCATCGGGCTGTGCCGCCATCACCGCCGCCATGCAGTCCTTCACTGCCGCATCAATGGCTTCCTTTTCGCAGGAATTGGTGTGGATATTGCCGGTTTTCTGCTCCTTGATGGCTTTCAGCGAAAGCCCGCTCTTAAAGCCGGAACGCATGAGGCTGAATTCCCCGCCATCAATATTCAGTTCATCTATTTTACCGCCGGTTACAATCACCGCGGCATCATCGGCCCCGGCTTTTTGCAGCTGTTCCAGGGCGTAGCTGGCTGCGTCTTTCAAATTCATCATGCTGCTTCCCTCACTTTCCTGCTACGTTTACTTTGCACTTTACGGCCGGGCCGCCCATGCCCACCGGCATCGGCTGCTTTTTGCCGCAGGTACCGCTGCAGCTCCACACCATATCGTCACTCAGCATATCCACGGTCTGGAGCATCTGGAACGCGACGCCGGAAATGGTGGTATCGCGCACCGCGCGGCCCAGTTTACCGTTTTTAATCTCGTAGCCCATCATAATGCCAAACATAAACTCACCGGTAGTATCCGCCTGACCATTGTTGGTCTGGGTAAAGTAGTACCCATCATCAATGGAAGCAATCATATCCTCCAGCTTATCGTGGCCGGGCAGGATAGCGGTATTTCTCATACGGATCAGCGGTTCATCGCTGTAAGCATAGCCGCGGGCATTGCCGTGAGGCTCCATGCCAAAGTGCTGGGCGGTCTCGCGGTTATTCATATAGCCTACCAGTATACCATCCTTGATGAGAACTTCATCGGAAGCCGGAGTACCTTCATCATCCACATACACCGGCAGCGGGGCGCGGCTGCCATCGGGCAGGGTGTGGGCAAAATCCACCATAGTAATGAGATCGGTAGCAACCCGTTTGCCCAGGTTGTGCGCAGCCACCGAACCGCCCAGTACCAGGTCGGCCTCTACGGTGTGGCCCACCGCCTCATGCGCCAGAATACCGGCCAGAGCGGGCGCCAGCACCACATCTTTCAGGCCTGCGTTGGTGAAAACGCCGTCGCGCTTCTTCATCAGCAGCTCCACCTGCTCGTCCATCTTCTCATAGTACCGGCTGGGATCGGTGAAATAATCGGTGAGGACACCCTCGCCGCCGCCAATGACATTGAAGATTTCCACCGGCGTACCATCGGAAGCTTCGGTAGTAAACAGTACCACCAGGTGGGTCCGGGGCCGTACGCTGTGGCTGTTGGTGCCATCGCTGACCATCAAAAGCTTCTCCATGCAGTCGTGGCGAAGCTGCACCCGGCGGCTGAGCAGATGGGGATATTTCTGCTTGAGGTAATCATCTGCCTCCCGGACAAATTCGATGTAATCCTTCTGCGGCACATCGATGTATTCTCTGTCCTTTGCGATCATGCCGCTGGGCTGTACCGTCAGTGCAGGGCGGTTTTTCTTCACGCGGGCATCCAGGAAAAGGGCGTTTTCTTCGGCCGCTTTCAGCACGCGGCGTACACTCTCTTCATCGTATTCTACGGCGCTGGCAAAGCCGTAAACGCCATTGCGGTATACACGGGCCGAAACGCCGCCCTGCTGGGCGCGGGCATTGCTCTGCAGGTCGCCATTCAGCATGGCTACCACATGGTTGGTGCTAACCTGTGCACGCAGCTCCACATGGCCCTGCAGCTGCGGGGCAAAAGGTGAAAGATAGTCTTTCAGCATATTGGTTCCTCCATATCTAATATTGTTCCGCCGCCGATGACCGATTCCCCGCGGTAGAAAACTACCGCCTGGCCGGGCGCCGGGGCGCGTTGTGCTTCTTTAAAAGCCACCCGAACGGTGCCGGGGGTGGGGCCGGGGCTGATAACAGCGGCTGCGGCCCGGTGGGCATATCTTATCTTCGCTTCCACTTCCAGCGGTTCGTGCAGATCCTCCATGGCAATCCAGTTGAGATCATCGGCAAAGATGGTTTTTCGGAACAGCCGGCTTTCCTCGGTGGTCAGTTCTACCGTATTTTCGGCTGCATGGATGCGCCGCACAAAGGCATGGCACCCCAAAGAAATTCCCAGGCCCTTGCGCTGACCGATGGTATAGTGGGTAATACCCTTATTGGGGCCAAGCACCGTACCGTCTTCCGCCACAAACTGGCCGGCCGGCAGCTCCCGCCCCGTCCAGCGACGCAGAAAGGCGTTGTAATCGCCATCCGGTACAAAGCAGATATCCTGACTATCTGGTTTTTTGGCCACTACCAGTCCGCTCTCTTCCGCTATGGCGCGGATTTCCGGCTTGGAATACCCGCCCAGCGGCAGCCGCAGCATGGAAAGCTGCTCCTGCGTCAAATTATAAAGGACATAGCTCTGGTCTTTTTCCGGGTGGAGCGCTCTTTTCAGCTCCCAGCGGCCGGTGGTTTCGTCATAGCCGCAGCGGGCATAATGTCCGGTCGCCATCAGGTCAAAGCCCAATTCCTTCAGCTTATGCGAAAAGGCGCCGAACTTGATGTGCCGGTTGCAGTTGATACAAGGGTTGGGTGTGCGCCCACGCAGGTACTCCTCCACAAAGGGGTTCACCACTTTCTGCCGGAACAGGTCTTTGTAATTGATCACATAATGCGGAACTCCCAGCTGCTGGCATACATAGGCGGCATCCCGCACATCATCCACACTGCAGCAGCCGGATTCCAGCGTCGGGTCATCCCACAGTTTAAAGGTCACGCCGGTGACCTCGTACCCCTGGCGGAGCAGCAGATAGGCGGCAACGGAACTATCTACCCCTCCGCTCATTCCTACCATAATTTTTTGTGCCATCGGTGTTCCCTCCTTTTTGCTCTATCCATCCGTTTTATGCGGGGCGCTTCCGATGAAAACGCTCGGCAATGGCCACTACCACATAGCCCAGTTCTTTCACCCGCAGCAGCAGGCAGGCAAGGAAGTAAACAACCATGGCCACCAATACCGCCACCAGCAATCCCACCAGCAAAGAGGTGGTCTTAGTGGCAAACCAGTGGTAGAACGGCAGCGTTGCCGCCGTCATGGCTCCGGCCGCTATCATCATTTTAAGATAGGTCCCGGCCAGGTACCGATAGCCCATATGGCCCATCTTGCGCTGCAGCAGAATGATGAGCAGCAGGGTGGTGATAAAGCCGGAAAGCGCCGTTGCCAGCGCCAGCCCCTTGTGCTCCATCTTCTGCATCAGCAAAAGGTTGAGAACAATATTGAGCACGATGGCCAAAACGGAATTCCAAGTTGGCGTTTTGGTATCCTGCAGGGCGTAATACACATTAATGGTCACTTCTTTCAGGCTGTAGAACAGCAGCCCCAGGGCATAGAAGAAAACCACCTCGCCGGTGCGCTGCACATCGTATTCGGTAAATTCCCCGCGGAAGAAGAGCAGCTGCACAAATTCCTTGGAGAACATCATCATACCGGCCGAAACCGGAATGACAAACAGCCCGATGATGCCGCAGCTGGAACGATAGGTGCGCTTCAGCTGTTTGGTATCGCTGGCGGCAGAAAGCCGGGAAAGCTGCGGAAACAGCGCGGTCGTGATGGAAACCACAAACACCGAAGTTACAAAACCGGTAATGCGGTTGCCGTAGTTCATTACCGAAACAACGCCTTCCGAAAGCAGCGATGCGATGCTTTTATCGATGAGAATATTGATGGAATTGATGGTCTTGCCCAAAAAGATGGGCAGTACCATAATGAGAAAATGCCGGACATTCCGATTGCGGAACGCTGCATCCGGGTGGTAGCTGAACTGGCGCCGCAGCGCCACCAGCAAAACAAGGATAAACTCCCCCGCATAGCCAATGACAACACCCCAGCCCAGCATATCGTAGTTCTGGCCGGAGGTGAGAATGGTTGCAATCACTGCAATGTTCAGCGGTACGCTCACCATCCCCACCGCAAAGAAACAGCCCTTCATCTGCAGGTAGCCCTGCAAAATGTAGCCCACGCCCAGGAACACCAGCGAAGCAATCATGATGGAGGAGAGGTTTACCGCCAGATCCAGCTGTTCGCCTTCAAAGCCCAGCGCAAATAGCCGCACAATGGGATACCGCAGCGCCATAAATACGGCAATAAAGGCCACCGAAAGCAGGAACGACATGGTGATGACCTGATCGTGGAAGGGCTTTTCTTCCCCGGGGTGGTTCTGCTGCAAATCGGTATAAACGCTGATATAGCTGGTAAGCATGGCAGTGCCCAAACCGGAAAACAGAATGGTAGGCAGTGTAAATGCCACTACATAGGCGTCACTGACATTGCTGGCGCCGTAGGAAAACGCCAGCGAAAGTTCCCGGCAAAAGCCAAGCACTTTGGCCAGTATCGTGGTAAGCACCATGATAATGGCATGGACAGCGGTTTTGTTCATTAGCTTCTTTGCTCCGATACAAAAAGTGATGATGGCCTCCGCTTACTGCAGCTTGCCAAAATTGCTGAAGGGGAACAGGGTGAATACCGCCCGCCCCTGAATGGCTTCGCCCGAAACATAGGGGTTCTGCCAGTAGCGGCTATCCAGCGAATTGGCGCGGTTATCGCCCATAAAGAGATAATAGCCTTCCGGAACATCAAATACACTGGGAATGGCATACTGGTACACCACATAGCTTTCCTGCTGTACTTCCCCATTGATGGTCACCGTACCGTTTTCATCAATCTCTACGTGATCGCCCGGCAGCCCAATGAGCCGCTTGATGAGCGTCGTGCCGGTCAGTTCCGGCGTTTCCGCCTCAAATACGATGATGTCGCCGCGTTCCAATTTTTCCAGATTGTGCACCCGCAGGGCAAAGAGCGCGCTGTGCTCGGCAATGGTGGGTTCCATGGAACCGCTGGGAACAATGGGCACAAAAAATACGAATTTCACAATGAGCGCCAAAGCAATGATCTCCAAGCCAAAGGGAAGGATCCACTCCTTAAAAAGGCGCTTGGCGGTCATGGGCTGTTTTTCTTTCTTGGGGTTATTTTCGTCGGGAGCCGGAGCGGTATTCTCCGGCTGGCCGGCATTTTCTATCTTATCGGTCATGCTATATCCTCGCAGTTTGCTATTTTACTTCAAAATCTCGTTCAAAAAGCTTTCGCCGGCAATTTCGGCCGTCACTCCCAGGTATTCCGCTACTGTTGCCGCCAGATCGGCATAGGTGGAACGGGTACCGATATTTACCCCGGGCTTGATCTTCTGGCCGTAGGCCAGCATCGGCACGTGCTCGCGGGAATGATCGGTGCTGGGGGTAGAAGGATCGCAGCCATGATCCGCTGTGATAAACAGTAGATCATCGGGGCGCAGCAGCGGCAGCAGCTGGCGCAGCTGTACATCGAATTCCGTGAGGGCATTGGCGTAGCCGTCCACATCGTTGCGGTGGCCGTACAGCATATCAAAATCCACCAGGTTTACAAAGCACAGGCCGTTAAAATCCTTGGCGGCATAATCCAGCGTATGGTTCATGCCGTCCGTATTGCTCTTGTTGCGCACCATTTCGGTAATGCCCTGGCCGGCAAAGATATCATAGATCTTGCCGACGCCAATGGAGGCCAGTCCGGCGGCCTCGATGTAATCCAGCAGTGTCTTTTTGGGCGGCTTCAAAGAAAAATCGTGCCGATTGCTGGTGCGGGTGTAGTTGGGGTACTCCCCTACATAGGGTCGGGCAATCACGCGGCCCACGTCCAGTTCCGGCCCCTGCAGCATTTCCCGGGCCTCTTCGCAGATGTGGTACAGTTCCTCCACCGGAACATCGGCCTCATTGGCCGCAATCTGGAAGACGCTATCGGCCGAAGTATAGCAGATCAGCCCGCCGGTTTCTTTCTGTTCGCGGCCGTAGTCTTTAATCACCTCGGTGCCGGAATAAGGCTTATTGCACAGCACCTTACGGCCGGTCTTTTCTTCAAAGGCTTTGATAAAATCTTCGGGGAAGCCATGGGGGAAGGTGGGCATGGGCTGGGGCGAAATCACGCCGGCCAGCTCCCAGTGGCCGATGGTGGTATCCTTGCCGCGGCTCTTTTCCGCCATGCGGCCATAGGCGCCCACCGGCGCTTCTACCGGTGTGCCGCAGCCCACCTCATCAATATTAAAGATGCCCATTTTGGTCAGCATCGGGATATCCAGCTTGGAGGAAGTGGTGCAGGCCCGCAGCGTGTTGCTGCCCGCATCGCCAAAATCAGCGCTGTCCGGCATTTCGCCGCAGCCGCAGCTATCCAGTACAATGAGAAAAACGCGTTTTTCCATAGTCTATACTCCTTGCTCCCCGCACCGCGGTGCCGGGTAAAATTTAGGGGTTTTCCCTGAAATTTTATTGTATCACATTTTTGGCATAAAAGGAAGTGAACATTCCTTAAACTTTACCGCCCCAAAGGCAAGCAAAAGCCCCTATCCGCGTAAAAGAATTGAAAAAATCATTATTCCACTCCCATTCGCTCTGCAGGGGGTGTCATTTTGCCAATAAAAAAGGCGGCCATGCGGACACGGT
>DMMB01000096.1:0-19799 GCA_003453215.1 Oscillospiraceae bacterium
GGCTGCGCCCGCCCCGGCCCCCTGCAGAAATGATGATAGAAAACGACCCGCCGGGGAGCCGGCAAGGAGGAAAAAATGAAGATTACGGTGCTGGGCAGCGGCGCGTGGGGTACTGCGCTGGCCATGCTGCTGCAAAAAAACGGCCATGAAGTAACGCTGTGGTCCTACTGCGAAGAGGAAAGCCGAACCCTGCGCGAACAGGGCGAAAACAAGATGCTGCCCGGGGTAAAGCTGCCGGAGGGGTTAACCCTAACATCCCGGGAAGAGGCTGTAAAGGAATGCGAACTGGTGGTTTTTGCGCCGCCCAGCTACGCCATGCGGCAGACAGCCCAAAGAGTGAAACCCTATTTAACGCCGGGAACGGTGCTGGTGACGGTGGCCAAGGGCGTGGAGCCGCAAAGCGGGCTGCGGATGTCGCAGATTCTGGCCGAAGAACTGCCGGGATATGCCATAGCGGCGCTTTCGGGGCCCTCCCACGCGGAGGAAGTGGCGCGGGAAATGCCCACCGGCTGTGTGGCCGCCTGCCCGGAAAAAGCCATTGCCGAATGGGTGCAGGATATTTTTATGAATCCTCATTTCCGGGTGTACAGCAGTACCGATATTATTGGGGTGGAGCTGTGCGGTGCGGCCAAGAATATCATAGCGCTGGCAGCCGGTATGGCGGAGGGCATGGGCTACGGCGATAATGCCAAAGCCCTGATGATGAGCCGGGCGCTGGTGGAACTTTCTGCGCTGATAAAGGCGGCCGGCGGGGCGGAAAATACCTGCTTTGGCCTGGCCGGCATGGGAGATATGATCGTAACCTGTACTTCGCCCCATTCCCGCAACCATATGGCGGGGGTGGCCATTGGGCAGGGGGAGCACGTAGCCGGCGACCTGGGAGAACGCCACGCAGTGGTGGAGGGCTATTACGCGGCCCAAAGTGTGACGGCGCTGGCGGGAAAGCTGGGAGTACATATGCCCATCTGCGAATGCGTCAATGCGATTCTGTTCCACGGCAAGGAGCCGACATTGGCGCTGACCGAGCTGATGCTGCGGGATAAGCGGAGTGAGTTCTGAACGGGACAGGAGAACAAAAAGGCCGGAAAAAGCCGGTGAAACTGGAAAAAAGCAATGAACAGCCGCGATGGGTTACTCCGCTGCGGCTGTTCTTGCGCTCTTGACCACTATGTGATAATATGAAGTCAATATATAATAAATCGGAAGTTGAGGGGAAACTTTTTATGCACAATGACATTAAAATCCAAGAAGAACGAGTATCTGCAACGGAATATATCGAATTTCTAAAGCATACGGATTTAGGATCCCAGTATCCGAAGGAACGGTTCGAGGAAAGGATAGCAAAACTGGTTGATCATGTATCGATCAGCCTTATCGCAAGAAATAGGGATCATCAAATCGTCGGTATCTTATTTGGGTTGACCGACTATGCCTATTGGCTTTATGTAACCGATTTAGGAGTAGACAGAAACTATTTACACCAAGGGATCGGTACGAAGTTGATGGAGACAGCGCATTCTTTAGCGGGCGGTAAAAAAGATATTGCTGTCTATTTGACGGCAAATGAAGAAGCAGTTCCATTTTATGAGAAATTGGGAATGAGGAAAGCAGATGATGTGATGGAATACAACCATATAGAATGGACAGCGTTTACTGTAGAATAATAGCTGCCAAATCCCGACTTATCGAACAAGTAAGCAGTGCATTGCTATCCAATCTAATGCGACCATGACCCTGCGCAAAATGTGCGTGGGGAGAGAAAAAGTCCCTGCCCGGCGGCAGGGACTGATTTTTTTACTCCTGGGGCAGGTCGACCTTGATGGCGAGCTCGGCAAGGGATTTATCCTCCACCTCGGCAGGGCAGCCGCTCATCAGCTCGCTGGCATTCTGCACCTTGGGGAAGGCGATAACATCCTTGATGGACTCCTTGCCCAGCAGCAGCATGACAAGGCGATCCAGACCAAAGGCCATGCCGCCATGGGGCGGGGCACCGTAGCGGAATGCCTCCAGCAGGAAGCCGAAGCGCTCTTCGGCACTCTCCGGGGTGAAGCCCAAAGCCACCAGCATCCGCTCCTGCAGTTCCATGGTATTGATACGGATGGAGCCACCGCCGACCTCGCAGCCGTTCATGACCATATCGTAGGCGCGGGCGCGGCAGTGACCGGGGTCGCTCTCAATCATATCGAGATCTTCCAGCATGGGGCAGGTGAAGGGGTGGTGCTTGGCCATGTAGCGGCCTTCCTCCTCGCTGTACTCAAACAGCGGGAATTCGGTGACCCACAGCAGATCGAAAGTACCGGGTTCGATGAGGCCGAGCTTTTGGGCAAGGTGGTTACGCAGCTGGCCCAGAGAATCATAGACGACCTCATTTTTGGCATCGGCCACAATGAGCAGCAGGTCGCCCTCTTCGGCGTCCAATGCCTTGTGGATCCCGGCGATCTCCTCTTCGGTAAGGAATTTCTCAAAGCTGGAGGTGCGGCCCTCGTGGGTCCAGCGTGTGTAGGCCAGGCCCTTGGCGCGGTAGGTCTTGACGAAATCGGCCAGCTTATCGATTTCCTTGCGGGAGAGCTTTTCGGCAGCACCTTTGGCATTGATGCCGCGGACCGAGCCGCCGCCGGCAATGGCGCCGGAGAAGACGGAAAATTCGGTATTCTTCAGGATCTCGGAGAGATCGTGCAGCTTGAGGTCAAAGCGGGTATCGGGCTTATCGATGCCGTAGTTATCCATGGCATCCTGATATTTGATGCGGCGGAAGGGCGTTTTGAGGTCTTTCCCCAGCACTTCTTTAAAGATGCGCTTCATGAAGCCCTCGTTCATGGTCATGATGTCCTCTTCATCGATGAAGGACATCTCCACGTCGATCTGGGTAAATTCCGGCTGGCGGTCGGCGCGCAGATCCTCATCGCGGAAGCAGCGGGCAATCTGCATATAGCGGTCAAAGCCGGAGCACATCAAAATCTGCTTATACAGCTGGGGAGACTGGGGCAGAGCGTAGAATTTGCCCTGCTGCACGCGGCTGGGAACCAGATAGTCGCGGGCGCCCTCCGGGGTGGATTTGATGAGGATGGGGGTTTCAATCTCGTAGAAGCCGTTGGTATCGTAATAATCGCGGGCAATTTTGACAATGCGATGACGCATGGCAATGGCGTTCTGCATCTCGGGGCGGCGCAGATCGAGGTAGCGGTACTTGAGGCGCAGATCCTCTTTGACGCCGCGGCTGTCATCGCTGATGGCGAAGGGCGGGGTGTTGCTTTCGGCCAGCACCCGCAGTTCGGTAACATAGACCTCCACTTCACCGGTGGGGATTTCGTGGTTGATGGATTCGCGCTGACGCAGAATGCCGCGGGCCATCAGGACATATTCGGCGCGGACCTTTTGCGCTTTGGCCAGCAGGGCGGGGTCGGATTTATCATCGAAGGCCAGCTGGACAATGCCGGTGCGATCGCGCAGATCGATAAAGACCAGCGTACCCATATCGCGTGTTTTCTGTGCCCAGCCGCATACCACCACTTCCCGGCCAATCATTTCCGGGGTGACGGTGCCACAGTAGTGGGTGCGTTTAAGACCTTTCATGGTATCTGCCATAAATTTTGCACTCCTTTTGTTTTGGGGAATAGCGCTTTGCCCGGCCGGGCCGGCGGCCCGCAGAGCCGGGAAAGCAAACCGTTTATTAACAACTAATTATAGCACAGATAGTGCTGCTGTCAAAGGGTTTTGCAGCGGGTTTTGCAAAAAGAAAGGCTCCCCTGCGGAAAGGGAGCCATGAGATGCGGAGATATACGGAGCCTTGCGTTATTAACGGTTGATCTTCTCGGCGGCTTCGGCTGCGGCGGCAAACCATCCGTTCTGCATTTCGGTCTCGAATTCCGGCAGGAAGTGCGGGAGAGAAATGGGTTTGGCGGTGCCGGTGGCCATCTGCTTCAGCTGGGCGGAGCCAGTTTCCAGCTCGCTGTCGCCCAGCACCATGCTGTACAGGGCGCCGATCTTATTGGCATACTTCATCTGAGCCTTAACGCTGCGGCCCATGAGGTCGCACTGGACGGCGTAGCCCTCCCGGCGGAGCTGGGTGGTAAGGCGGAACGCTTCTTCCGCGGCGGCTTCGCCCATCGAGGCGATGTAAAGATCGCATTGCTGGGGCTCGGGGAAATCGCAGCCCTGCTGTTCCATTACCATGAGGAGGCGTTCCAGACCCATGGCAAAGCCAATGCCCTCCACATCGGGGCCGCCGAGCTGTTTGCTCAGCCCGCCGTAGCGGCCGCCGCCGCACAGCGCCGGGAAGCCGGGAATGGAAATCTCAAAGACGGTACGGGTGTAGTAATCCAGCCCGCGGACAATGCCGGCATCGACGGTAAAGGGAATATCGGCATCCTTCAGCAGGGTCTGTACTTTTTCAAAGTGGTTCCGGCAGTCCTCGCACAGATAATCCAGCACACGGGGGGCGCCTTTGGCAATTTCGCCGCAGACAGGGGATTTGCAATCCAGGATGCGCATGGGGTTTTTCTCCAGGCGCTCCTTGCAGGTTTCGCACAGGTCCTCCCGGCGGCTCTCAAAGTAGGCGCGCAGGGCCTTATGGTATTCGGCACGGCAGGTGGGGCAGCCGATGGAATTGACGGCGAGGGTCAGATCCTTGAGACCAAGGGTCTGCATTCCCTCCCACGCCAGCGAAATGACTTCGGCATCGGTAACGGGCTGGGTGGCGCCGTAGCACTCCACGCCGAACTGGTGGAACTGGCGGAAGCGGCCGCGCTGGGCTTTCTCGTACCGGAAGCAATTAAAGACATAGCTGACTTTAAGCGGCAGGGCATCGCCCAGAAGCCCATTTTCGATGGCGGCGCGGCAGATGCCGGCGGTGCCTTCCGGGCGCAGGGTGATGGAGCGGTCGCCTTTATCGGTAAAGGTATACATTTCCTTATTGACTACATCGGTGGTATCCCCTACCCCGCGCTGGAACAGTTCGGTATGTTCAAAGGTGGGGGTGCGGATTTCGCCGTAACCGTACAGCGCGGCAGTGGAAAGCAGCGTGCGCTCGACATACTGCCAGCGGGGGGTTTCGGCGGGGAGAAAATCATTGGTGCCGCGGGGGCGGGTGGTGAGGATGGCCATAGGGTGGATCTTCCTTCCTTTGGTAAAGTGGCGGCAATGGCGCCGGTATGTGGTTTATTTTAGCACAGGTTTGGGCAAAAGGGAAGTCCCAGTTGCGTGCAGGCGTGGGGCGCAGCCCCGCCAAAAGCAAAAGCCCCCGTTCCATGGCGGAGCGGGGACGGAAAATCCGTTTTACTTTTTGGGATTGACAATATCGCGCCAATCCAGGTCGCCGTTTTCCAGCGCGTGGATCATGGCTTCGGCCGAGGCAATGTTGGTAGCATAGGGAATATTGTAGACATCGCACAGGCGCAGCAGGCTGGCCTCATCCGGCTCGGTGGCTTTGGCCCCGATGGGATTGCGGAAATAGAGCAGCAGGTCAATCTCATTGCAGGAAATGCGGGAGGAGATTTGCTGATCGCCGCCCTGACTGCCCGCCATAAAGCAGGTAATCTTAAGGCCGGTGGCTTCCGAGACCAATTTGCCGGTGGTGCCGGTGGCACACAAATTGTGGCGGCTGAGAATGCCGCAATAGGCAATGCAGAACTGAACCATCAGTTCCTTTTTGGCGTCGTGGGCGATGAGAGCGATATTCATATTAAAATGCCTCCTTTGGCAATGTTGGCTTTGGAACGGTAGATTATTCAGGGACGGAAAACGGCCAGTAGCGGGCAGCTTTCGCCGCACAGGCGGGCGGCAATGTTGCCGGTGGCGGCACTGTAGGCCAGGTCGGCTCCTTCGGGGATCATGCCCAGCAGCCGGGCGCCGATGGCATCCAGTACGGCATCCAGGTGGGGGTACCCCAGATCTTTTGGCAGGCGGCGGCCCACCCGGTTAAAGATGACCCGCTGTGTTTCGGCTCCCTGCCCGGCCCACCAATCGGCGGTTTTGGCAGCGGCTTCAATGCTCTGCGGGGTGAGATCGGTAAGGAGCACCAGCATTTCGGCAGCGGGCAGCAGACCTTTTTGCAATGCGCCGGCGCCGGGCGGGCAGTACCACAGCAGAATATCGTACGCTCCGGTGCTGCTAAGATCCTCCCGCAGCAGCTGTATGACGGCGGGCTTTGGCACCCAATCGATGGCCCCCGGCCCCTGCAAAAGCGACAGTCCGGCCACGCGGGTGGGCAGCAGGGCATCCTGCAGCGTGCCGCGTCCTTCCAGCAGGTCGGCAAGGTCGAACAGACCCTCTTCGCGGATATTCAGCAGCCGGTTCATACGGCGCAGACCGGCGGTGGCTTCCACCAGCAGCACGCGCCGGCCCTGCCGGGTCAACTGCACCGCAAGGGCGGCGGTGACGGCGGCGGTGCCGCAGCCGCTGCAGCCGGCGGTCATTACAACACTTTGCACGACGGGCTGCCCTCCTCCGGTTCCTGTGTGGTGTGCAGAACAAAACAAGCTGCCGAACAGCTTTATCACAAATATCTTATCATATCATCCGCCAAAATGCAAAGGGTAGCTGCGCATCCTGCTAAAATTTGTGCAGGTTCCAGTACAAAGGCCCTGCCGCTTGCATCAGCCTGTCAAAATGTGCCGTTTTGGAAGAGCGGACGAGAGGGGCCGCGCGCCCCAATTTTCGGCAAAAAACCAAAATCTCCCCAGCCTTCCAAAGAAAACCGGGGAGAGAAAATGTTATTTCGGGTTTTCGGCCGGCTGGAACAGCTGACGCAGGGTGGCAGTTACGCCGGCATGGTTGTTATCCGGAGCTCGATAATTCCCATATTGCACCATTTGACAGGGAGCATTTTGCATAATATAACTATAAGTGGAATATTGCAGCATTTCTACATCGTTGTAGTAGTCCCCAAAGACCGCTGTTTGCGCCGGGGAAATACCGGCGGCTTTTTGAATGCGCTGAACCGCCGAGCCTTTTGTAATGCCGAGATTCATCAGATCCACAAAACTGGGATCGGTAAGGCGGGCGGAAAGGCGCCCTGCACAGGCGGCCTGCAGCACCGGCAGCAGTGTTTCTTCCGCCCGGCCGGGCAGGCAAACCGAAATTTTGAAGATGTCATCCTGCAGGTCCTCCAGCCGATCGAGCGGGGTAAGGCCGGAATAGACTTTATGGATCTCCCGCGCGATGGCCGGCAGGTGGGCAAAGGGCAGGCTGTAGCTGCCGCGCGTTCCGCAAAAAACGCAGTGCGCCTGCGGCAGTGTTCGGTGCAGGGTCTCGATGACCGAAACCCAGTGGGAACGCTCCATGATGCTGATAAAAACCGGCTTCCCCTGCTCCACAATATACGCGCCGTTATCGCACACAAAATTGATTTGTTCGGCCAATGGGCCAAACAGGTGCTTTTGGGTCAGGTAATCCCGGCCGCTGGCGGTGTAAAAGAGAGCTCCCTGCGCCTTCAGCAGCAGAAGCACCTCTTCCAAATCCTCCGGCAGCTGTTTCTGGTCATTCAGCAGGGTGCCATCCAGATCGGAAAAAACAAGACGAATGGGCTGTTTCATAGCGGCCCCCCATTATTCTTCTGCCAGATGGATGAGCTGGAGGGCGGAATGGGAATCAATGGCGATGGTATTCAGGTAGCCGCCGCGGATGGAACCCAGCAGAGGAAGAATTTTGCGGTCGGAGGCCACGCAGGCGCAGCTGATCCGGGCGTTCTTCAGGGCGGTAAGGGTAATGCCGATGGTGCGGCAATCGTAATCGGGATCGGTCAGCGAGCCATCCATATTAATAAAGTGCGAGCAGATGCAGCCCACCGAACCCTTGCTCTGCAGGCGGCTCATATCCGCGGGGGTGATGAAACCGGTGCGGCAAAGGCAGTTATTTTCGCTAAGGATACCGATATTGACAAAGGCCACATTAACCGTATTGATCTGCTCCATGATGGAACCGATCTTGGAATCGTGCACCAGAAGATCCACGATGATGGAATTTTCGACCATGATGGGACACGGTAGGGTGGATTTGTGGTCGATGTACATTTTTTCACCGAACTGCCGGATGATCTCATTGGCAAAGTTGGTGGAATCGGCGTTATCCAGGTTGCCGGCAATCTGGACGATGGAGGCATCGGAATGGGAGGAAACCGGCAGCGCCTTGGCCAATTCCAGCAGCGTATAGCCCCAGGAAACGCCGATGCGGTCCCCATCCTGAACACAATCGGAGAAGAACCGGGCCGCCGCCGGCGCCATGGCCCGGATATTTTCCCCTTCATCGGAGGAGGCGGTGGGGAAAACCAGTACATTTTTTAGCCCCAGCAGCTTTTTCAGCCGTTCCTCCAGCACCTGTGTGCTGTCCGATTGCGGCTTGGCAAGGGAAATCTGCACCACGCCCTCCTCCCGCGCTTTGGCCAGCAGACGGGAGATTTTGGGCCGGGAAAGGCTGAACTGTTCTGAAATTTCGGCCTGGGTGCGGTTTTCCATATAATACATTTTTGCAACTTCGTACATCAGCTGACTATCGTACCCCATAAAACATTCCTCTTTCCTACACGTCCTGTTCACAAGTTTATTTTTCGCTAATACAATAGTAACAAAAAATCAGCGTTAAGTCAATGAAAATGAAATTATTCTCTTTTTGTTTGAAGAAAGCAAACGGCTTGGCATCAAATTTTTGGGAGAATTGGTGGAAAATGATGCCGATGACCAATAAAACGGAGCAATCAACGAGACGTTGTGAAATTAATTTCACATATAGTCGGTATATTTGTCACAATTCTTGTCGAATAATTGTGCGGGCGAACAAAAATGTTCATATTGCAGAAAGATATATTGAATTTTAGAAATTTATTTCATATAATAAACATCGAAAGGGCTCTTGGTGAACATTATATGAAAGGATTGAAACCTATGGAGAACAAAACGCTTCTTCACGGTGCGGCGTCGGAGATCATTACGCCATTTACCGATGACGGCAAAGTGGACTACGATCTGCTGGCGGCGGAATGCGAGTTTATGATCCAGAATGGGATCACCGCATTCTTTGTAAACGGCCTGGCCAGCGAAGCCATGATGCTGGGGCTGGAACAGCGTGTGGAAATTGTACGCTGTGTGGTAAATACCACCCGCGGCCGGATTCCGGTGCTGGGCAACCTGATCTTTAATACGGTGGATCAGGCGGTGGAATGTGTACGCAGATATGAGGAGGCCGGTGTGGATGGGATCTTTATCACGCCGCCGCTCATCTATAAGTACACCAATGAGGGACTTTACAACTACATTAGCGGCATTGCCCGTTCCACCCAGCTGCCAACCTACCTGTACAATGCCCCGGAAACCGGCAACAAAATCCCGCCGGAGGTGGTAGCCAGCGTGTTCCGCGATAACCCCAACCTGAAGGGCTATAAGGACAGCACCCAGGATGTTATCCATCTGCAGACGGTGATGAGCCTGCTGGGCAAGGAACGTCCCATAGAACTGATGGCCGGCAGCGATGCCCAGATCTACGCCACCTGGATGCTGGGCGGCCAGGGCGTCATTTCGCTGATTACCTGCGTATTCCCCCAGCTGATTGTGGAAATCTGCGATGCGCTGAAAAAAGGCGAGTACGAGCGCGCCAATGAACTGCAGGGGAAAATCCTGCGGGTGCGCCAGGCGCTGAAGATCGGCCCATTTATGGCGGCCTATAAATATGCTTCCCAGCTGACCGGCACGCCGCTGGGCCGCATGAGATCCCCGCTGAGCGAACTGAGCGACGCCGAAAAAGAAAAGATCAAAACTCTCCTGAAAAAGGAAGAGATGATTGAATAAACAGGAGGTAGAAAATGAATAAAAAAACCCTGGCAAAGATGATGGACCACACCCTGCTGAAGGCGACGGCCACCCCCGCGCAGATTGAACAGCTGTGCGCCGAGGCCCGGCAGATCGATTCCGCTTCGGTGTGCGTCAATCCTTACTATGTTCCGCTGGCCAAAAAGCTGCTGGCTGGCAGCGATGTCAAGGTCTGCACCGTCATCGGCTTCCCTCTGGGCGCCAATACCAGCGAGACCAAGGCCTTTGAAACGGCAGATGCCATTGCAAAGGGTGCGCAGGAAGTGGATATGGTCATCAATGTAGGCGCGCTGCTGGCCGGTGATGAAGCGACGGTGCTGGAAGATATGAAGGCGGTAGTAAAGGCCGCCAACGGCACGCTGGTCAAGGTCATCATTGAAACCTGCTACCTGAATGACGAGCAGAAAAAGACCGCCTGCCGCCTGGCGATGGAAGCCGGCGCAGATTTTGTAAAGACCTCCACCGGCTTTGGAACCGGCGGCGCTACCCCGGCCGATGTGGCCCTGATGAGAAGCGTTGTGGGCGATAAGCTGCAGGTCAAAGCCTCCGGCGGCATCCGCACCTACGAGGACGCGATGGCGGTCGTGGAAGCTTCCGCCGACCGGCTGGGCGTCAGCGCCAGCCTGGCTATTCTGGAGGGAGCAGAGGACTAAAAGATGTTTGATACCGTTATCTCCGGCGGTTTGCTGGTTTCGGCACACAATGGCTACCGGCCCTTTTACGGCAGCATAGGGGTGACCGATGGAAAAATAGAACTGGTGACCGAAAAACAGCTGACGGCGCAGGATGGCCGGGAATATATCGATGCGGCCGGCCGCATTGTGATGCCGGGGCTCATCAATGCCCACTGCCATGGCGACATGGCGGCAGCCCGCGGGCTGGGCGATGGCATGACCCTGGCGGAGCAGATGAAGTTCTTTGGAGAGCGGGGCTGGTTCTTTTCGGTGCTGACACCGCAGGACCGTTACTATGCCCGCCAGCAGACCTACTGCGAAGCCATGCTGAGCGGTACCACCACTCTGGTGGAAAATATGTACTGGAGCCTGGGCGAAAATTCGGTAAAGGCCTTTGCCGAAACGGGGCTGCGGGGGGCGCCGGCGGAGGACATCCGCTACGACTTTATGCAGTCCGATGCCTTCCTGACGCAGGAAATGCTGGACGAGCTGGTTCGCCTGTGCCGGGAAAAAGACTGCATCCCGGTACTGGGTACCCTGCCGGAGGAGGAATTTACCGACAGCCGGCTGAAAACCGCCGCCAAAACGGTGGCAATGGGCGGGTGCGGCTTTACCAGTCACCTTTCCGAAACCCCGTGGCGGTTCCAGTATGCCAAAGAACACTTTGGCCAAAGCCCGGTACAGGTACTGCGGCAGTACGGCCTGCTGAATGAGCGGTACTTTGGCTCCCACGGCGTTTATCTGGAGGAAGAGGACATAGAAACATTGGCGCAGTACCGCTGCAGCGTGGTCAATACCCCGCTGTGCGAACTGAAAATTGCCGATGGCCTGGCGCCGATCCGCCGCCTGTGCGACCGCGGTGTCAACGTGGCGCTGGGCACCGATGGCGCCATGTGGAACAACAGCAACGATATTTTCCGGGAAATGAAATGCATGGCACTGGCGCACAATCTGCAGAAGGGTACGCCGGCCTTTACCCCGCGGGAGATCCTGGACATGGCGACCATAAACGGCGCCAAGGCCCTGGGGATTGAGCGCGAAACCGGAACGCTGGAGCCCGGCAAGCGGGCAGATATTATCCTGATCGATGCCGAAGCCCCACACATGACGCCGCTGCATACCGGAGAAAAAGAAAATATCACCTCGGCACTGGTCTTCTGTGCCTGCGGGCGGGATGTCACCGATGTGATGATCGGCGGCCGCCTGACGGTACGGGACCGAAAAATAACCACCTGCAACCTGCGTAAGATCCAGGAATATGTAAAAGACTCCTCCCAGCGAGTGAGACAAACATTATAAAAAGGAGAAATAGACCATGAAAAAGTTTATTAGCCTGTTTTTATCCCTGATTTTTATCCTTAGCATGGTAGCCTGCGGCAATGAGCCCGCCAACAACAATAATAACAATAACGAGGGAGATTCCTCTAAGCGTGTGGTACTGATCGGCAACCAGAAGTTTGGCGATAAGGGCCCGATGGACGACATGGCTGCCGGCGGCGACCGCGCTGCGGCTGATTACGGTTTGGATTTTAAGAAGATGGAATCCACACCCGCCCGTTTTGAGGATGACATCCGCACCATGGCCCGCGAGGGTTACGGCCTTATCATCACCACCTTCCCCTATATGTCCGAAGCCACCAAGCTGGTCGCCAAGGAATACCCCGATGTAAAGTTTGCCGCCGTATTCCAGAGCATCAATACCCCCGAGGATTCCGTTGCCAACCTGTGGGACAGCCTGTTCCTGGGCCAGACCACCCTGTATGTTGATGGCTACATGGCGGGCCTTGCCACCAAGACCAATAAGATCGGCCTCATCATCGGCGGTGAGGAGCCTTCCCCCAATGCCGAGGGCAACGGCTTTATGCAGGGCGTTTATGCCGCCAATCCCGATGCAACCGTAGAATTTGCCTATGCCAGCTATGAAGATACCGCCAAGGTAAAAGAAGTAGCTCTGGCCATGATTGAAAAAGGCTGCGACTTTATCCAGGGCGATTGCGGCTCCGCCGACTCCGGCATCATCGAAGCCATCAATGAGACCAAGGATCGCAACGTGATGGCATTCAGCGTTATCTGCGATTTCACCTCTGCCAGCGATAACTTCTGCGGTTCCATCGGCATGGGTTACGGCGATTGCGTTTACGATGCCATGAAGTACTTTGCCGAGGGCAACTTCCCCGGCGGCACCCAGGGTATCCGCGATATTACCAATAACGGCTACTACCTGGATTGGCCCACCTACGAAGCCTTTGCTCAGCGCAGCGAAGAATACGGCGAAGCCTATGCAGCGGCGATTGAAGAGGGCAAAAAGATTGAACAGAGCATCAAGGATGGCACCCTGGTGATTGAGTACAATCCCGAGGTTCCCAACTGGAAGCAGATCAGCGGTAAGTAATCCATCCCAAAATAAGCGGCGGGCAAGCAAGATTGCCTGCCGCTTGCAAACAAAAAAGGAGGTTCTTTAGAGATGGCGGAAAATAAAAAATCCCAGGCAACGGCCCCTACCGTAGGCGATAAGGTTTACCACCTGCGGCTGGCCAAGGGCGAAATTTCCCCCTATGTAGTCATTCCCGGGGATCAGAATGCTTCCCGGTACTTCGATAATATCTGGCAGGATGCCCACCAGATCGCCTATAACCGCGAATACAAAACGGTGGTAGGAAAATACGAAGGCATGGATATTGCCATGACCTCCACCGGCATTGGCTGCCAGCCGGCCGAAATCTGCGTAAACGAGCTGAAAAAAGTGGGCGCCCATACCTGCATCAAGGTGGGCGTGGCCGAAAGCATCCGCGAGGATTTGAATGTCGGCGATATTATCATTCCCTTTGCCTGTATGCGCCGCGGCGGTGCCGTGACCCACTATGTTCAGCCGGAATTCCCCGCTTTCTGTGCGCCGGAGGTCACAAAGATTCTTATCCGGGCCTGCGAGGAACTGGGTTACAAGTACACCCTGGGTGTCGTTTGCTCCATCAGCTCCTATTACATCGGCCAGGAACGCCCCCTGAACGGCAATGAAAACAGCTATTGGCCCAAAAAGAACGAGGGCCTCATCGAACACCTGCAGAACAGCCGCGTTTCCGCCATTGATATGGAAACGGCGGGTATCCTCATTATGGGTTATCTGCATGGCCTGCGCATGGGCGCGGTGCTGGGCATCAATGCCAGCCGCGTCACCGGCGAATGGGAAGATGAAACCGGCGAAGAAAAGGCCTGCCGCGTGGCCAGCCGCGCGCTGAAGCTGCTGAAAGAAATGGATGAATTCAAAAAGGCTGCCAAGTAAGCAGAGAAAGAGGTGAAACGATATGAAAGAGCTTAACCAGGTATTGGACCCCAAAACAAAAGACGGAAGATCCTATTTCCTTCACCTGAAAGAGGGAGATATGCCGGGCTATGTCATTGTGCCCGGTTCCCCGGAGCGGATTCAGAAGATCATTGCCAACTGGGATAACGTACAGGATGTAGCCGAAAACCGCCATTATATTTCCAAGCGCGGCACCTTCCACGGCATGGAACAGGGCGCTACCTCCACCGGTATCGGCGCCCTCAGCGCGGAAATCTGCTTTAACGAACTGCAGAAAGCCGGTGTGCACACCTGCATCCGCATCGGCACCACCGGCTGCCTGGATCCCGAATTTGATAACGGCGATCTGCTGATCCCCTATGCGGTTATCCGCAAGGACGGCACCTCCGAGTGCTACATCGAGCCGGAATTCCCCTCCTTTGCCGATCCGATTGTTGTAATGGCGCTGGCAGAAGCCTGCGAGCGGCTGGGCTATAAGTACGGCCTGGCGCTGGAATACACCGCCGGTTCCTTCTATATGGGGCAGGGCCGTCCGCTCAGCGATGAACCCGATTCCTACTGGCCCTCCTGGGCGGCCAATATCCTGCCGGATATTGAGCAGCAGGGGGTAAAGGTACTGGAAATGGATACCGGCGGACAGTTTGTACTGGCCTATCTGCAGGGCATCCGCATGGGCGCTATCCTGGCGGTAGTGGCCAACCGTAAGACCAATAACTTTGCATACAATAACGGCGAGGAAAAAGCCTGCCTTGCCACCTCTCTTGCTCTGCAGATCCTGAAGGAGTGGGACGACGAGGGAAGATTCAGGAGGTAAGACCATGCCCAATGCAATCGAATTGCAGAATATTACCAAGGCATTTCCCGGCGTGCTGGCCAATGACCACGTGAACATCACCGTAGAGGAAGCGGAAATCCACGGCCTCATCGGGGAAAATGGCGCCGGCAAATCCACCATTATGAATATTCTGTACGGGCTGACCCAGGCCGATGAAGGGACGATCCGCATCTTTGGCGAGGAGTGTGAAATCCACTCCCCTCAGGATGCCATCCGTCTGGGAATCGGCATGATCCATCAGCACTTTATGCTGATGCCGGAACAGACCGTACTGCGGAATATCATTTTGGGGAACGTCCCCCACAAAGGGGCGCTCATCGATGAAAAAACCGCGCGGGCCGATATTACCAAAATTATGGATCAGTTTGGGATGCACTGCGATCTGGATGCCAAGATCAGCCAGATTTCGGTGGGAGAAAAGCAGCGGGTGGAAATCCTGAAGGCGCTGTACCGCAAGGTGCGCATTCTCATTCTGGATGAACCCACCGCTGTCCTGACACCGGCGGAAACCGACGCGCTGCTTTCCACCATGCAGCGGCTGAAGGAACAGGGCTGCACCATTGTATTTATTACCCACAAGCTAAAGGAAGTGCTGGCAGCCACCGACCGGGTAACGGTGATGCGCAAAGGCGTGGTGACCGGCAGCGGAAAAACCAGCGATATGACGGTGCGCAAGCTTTCGGAGCTGATTGTCGGCCGCGAGGTCAACTTCAATATTCCGCTGGAGGAATATAAGCCGGGCGAAGAAATTCTGCGCATGGAGCAGGTCAATACCCCTCACCGGGTGGGCCGTATGCCGCTCAAAGAGGTTTCGATGAGCATCCATGCAGGCGAAATTGTGGGCATTGCCGGCGTAGAGGGCAATGGACAATCCGACCTGGCCGAAGTGGTAGCCGGCATGGTGCCGCTGGAAAGCGGTTCCATTCATCTGGATGGGAAGGAAATCGGCCAGATGACGGTGCGGCAGCGCCGGCTGCGCGGCATCTGCCATGTGCCGGAAGACCGCCTGAAAACCGGCACCTCCAAAACCTGCACCATCAGCGAAAACCTGCTGCTGAATAAATACTTCCGCAAACCGTTTTCCAGCCGCTCCGGTATTTTGAACCACCGCAGGATCAATGCCTTTGCGGAGGAACTGTGCCAGCGTTTCCAGGTGAAGACCCCCGATGCCACCTACCTGCTCAGCACCCTTTCCGGCGGTAATATGCAAAAGGTGGTCTTCGCGCGGGAATTCGATTCCGATCCCCGGGTGATGATTGCTTCCCAGCCCACCAGAGGTGTCGATATCGGCGCCATTGAGTATATCCACAGCCAGATAGCGGAGCTGCGAAACAGCGGAAAAGCGGTCCTGCTTATTTCGGCAGAACTGGATGAAGTAATGGCGCTGGCCGATCGCATTCTGGTGCTGTACGAGGGAGAAATCGTGGCTGAATTTAACCGCGGCCAGGCCGATGAGTACGAGATCGGCGAGTATATGCTGGGCGCAAAAAGACAGGAGCAACGCCATGGATAAAAAAGAGCGCAGCACCCTGCTGCAGAATAAAAAGCTGAAACAGGCCGCAAAGGCCATCGGCAGACCGGTGGCGATGCTCCTGGCAGCCATTATTATCGTTATGATCTTCCTGGCGGTTTCGGGGTACGGCCCTTCCGCAGTGCTGATCGGCATCCGCCGGGCAGTCACCACCGATATCGCAGGCAGCATCCGCTACATCACCCCCATGATTCTGGCGGGCATTGCCGTTTGTATTCCGTTTAAAACACAGGCGTACAATCTGGGCGTCGATGGCCAGATCTACATGGGCGCCATTGCCGCCACCGCTGTGGGCCTTAACCTGCCGCAGGATATGAACCACCTGCTGGGGATGCTTATCATCTTTGCGGCAGGCATGGCGGCCGGGGCCATTTATGCGCTGCTGGCGGCCGGGATGAAGATCTACTGCAATACCGACCTGGTGGTAAGCACTCTGCTGCTCAATTTTATAGCCGAATGGTTTACTGAATATATGGCGGCCGACCTGCTGCGCGATGTGGATGCCACAGTGCAGATGAATGCCAGCAAGCTGCTGAATGAAAACTTCTGGCTGCCCCGCCTTACGGCCTTTGGCCCCACCAGCGCCAATGTCGGCATTTATATTGCCATAGCGGTTGCCCTGCTGGCCGGGTTTTTGTTCTTCAAAACCTCGCTGGGGTACGAAATTAAGATTGTAGGCACCAATGAGGACTTTGCCCGCTACGGCGGCATGAAGCCCAAGGCCGTTACCATGAAGGTCATGGGACTCAGCGGCGCGGTGGCCGGCATTATCGGCGTCATAGAGGTAACGGCGGTACAGCACCGCCTGATGGCTGGCTTTAATCCCAGCTTCGGCTTCGATGGCATCGTCGTTTCGCTGCTGGCGAATAACAATCCCCTGGGCGTGCTGCTTTCCGGCACCTTCTTCGGCATCCTGAAAAACGCCGGCGCCAATATGGAACGCGCCACCGATGTACCGGAGATTATTACCCAGGTTACCATGGCCATTGTTATTTTGGCCATCAGTGCCAATATTGTGGTGAAAAAGACCAAGAAGAGGAGGGCGAAACATGGAAGCGCTGTTTAATCCCAGTGTACTGGCGGCGGCATTCCGCATTGCCACGCCCCTTCTGCTGGCGGCCCTGGGCTGCCTGATGTGCCACAAAGCGGGCGTCGAAAATCTGGCCATCGAAGGCTTTATGCTGATGGGCTGCTTCATCAGCATTGCGTGCATTACCCTTACCAATGGCAGCGCCCTGCTGGGGATGCTGGCAGCCATGGTGGGCACCGGCATTTACAGTGCCCTTTTTGCCCTGGTGGTCGTCAAATTCAAAGCGAACGAGATTGTCTCCAGTATCGCCATCAATATGCTTAGTGTGGGATTGACCTCCTTCCTGCTGCGTTCGGTTCTGGGCGCACAGGGCATGATCCGTCCCTCCAATATACAAAAGATCCCCAATATGCAGCTCGATTTCCTGAAGAATGTCCCCATTCTGGGCGCCATCTTCTCCAATCAGAGCTTCCTGGTGCCGCTGACCATTGTGCTGGCCTTTGTAACGGCCTTTGTGCTGCGCCGCACCGATTACGGCCTGAAAGTGACCAGCCTGGGTGAATCGGAAGGCGCCGCCCGTTCCGCCGGCATCAAGGTGGAGCGCGTCAAGTGGAGCGTCATCCTCCTTTCCGGCGTGCTTTGCGGCATAGCAGGCGCTTACCTTTCCTCCACCATTCTTTCGGAATTTGCCGAAGAAATGGTGCAGGGCCGCGGCTTTACCGCCTATACCGCCGTTATTTTCGGCGGCTCGCACCCCATTTTGGTGTGGCTGGTTTCGCTGCTCTTTGGCTGGTCGGAGGCCATTGGCGTTCAGATTGAGCTGGCAGGGATCGGCGTTCCCTCGGCCATTGTCAAGATGTTCCCCTATGTACTGGCCATAGTCGTGCTGGTTATCAGTTCCCTTTCTGCCAAAAAGCGCAAAGAGGGCAAAACAGCCCCAAAAGGCAAAAAGAAAAAACAGAATTCCGGAATGGAGGTTGATGGATCATGTCAAGAACAACACTGATCGTTTTGGATAGCTTTGGCGTAGGCGCGCTGCCCGATGCCGCAAAGTACGGCGATGAAGGCGTGCATACCCTGGAGCACATTGTAGAAACCGTGGGAGAACTGAATATCCCCCATATGCGCCAGCTGGGTCTCTATAATATTCAGGGGCTCCACCTGCCCCGGGAGGCTTCCCCCATCGGCTGCTTCGGAAAATCCCTGGAGGCTTCTCCGGCCAAGGATACCACCAACGGCCACTTTGAGATGACCGGCCTGATTGTGGAAAAACCGCTCAAGATCTTTATGGAGGGCTTCCCCAAGCGCATTACCGATGAACTGGAACGGCGCATCGGCACCAAGGTCATCGGCAACTATCTGGCCTCCGGGACCGAGATCATTCAGGTATTGGGCGAAGAACATATGAAAACCGGCTATCCCATTATCTATACTTCGGCCGATAGCCTGATGCAGATTGCCATGCACGAAGAAGTAATCCCGCTGGAGCGCCAGTATGAGATCTGCCAGATTGCCCGCGAAATTATGATGGGCGATGATATGGTGGCGCGCATTATCTGCCGTCCCTTTGTAGGCAATCCGGAAATCGGCTTTACCAGAACCGAAGCCCGCCGCGATTTTTCCATCGATCCTCCCGGCCGTACGGTGCTGGATGAGCTGAAGGAAAACGGCAAGGACGTCATCGCCGTAGGCAAGCTGGAGGACATCTTTAACCACGTAGGCATTACCGAAAGTGACCATACCAAAAATAACCGCGAGGGCATCGATGCCATTCTCAAGTATCTCAAACGGGATTTTGATGGCCTGCTGTTTGTCAATCTGGTGGATTTTGATATGCTGTATGGCCATCGCCGCAACCCCAAAGGTTATGCCGAAGCGCTGGAATACTTTGATGCCCATCTGCCGGCCATTCTGGATTCCCTGCACGATGACGATATGCTTATCATCACGGCCGACCATGGCTGCGATCCCACCGCACACGGAACCGACCACACTCGCGAGTATACCCCTCTGCTGGTGTACGGCCCGCAGCTGCGCCAGGGCGTGGACCTGGGCATCCGCCGCACCTTCGCCGATATTGCGGCGACCATTGCGGAACGCTCCGGCCTGCACTTCCCCGTAGGAACCTCGTTCCTTTCGGAAGTGACCAAATAAGGAGGGTTTGACCATGCCGTTTGTTCATCTCAGCACCACCCTTGCCATCACGCCGGAGGCCAAGGCCGATTTGGCCGATGCCATTGCCCACCTGGTAGCCACCATGCCCGGCAAACCCTACGAGCGCACCATGGTACGCATCGATAGCGAGTGCGACATCTACCGGGCTGGCCAGCCCGCCGAATGTGCCTATTTCCAGACCCATTTCCAGAACCCGGTGCCGCTGGAGGCACAGACCGCCTATGTGGAGGCCATGTATGCCCTGTTCCGTGAAAAACTGGGGCTGGAAATCCCGCAGATCTATATGTCCATGATTGCGCTGGATACCTGGGGCACCCGCGGCACCCTAAAGCCGAAAGCTTACTAATTTCATTTTTCTCCTCTATGGTTGGAAAGGTAGCTCTCCGCCAAGGGTCAGCGTCCTGCTTATAGCGGGGCGCTGATTTTCATGTTTCCAAATTTCAAAAATCCCCCGGT